>CAXTUV010000001.1:0-42754 GCA_964247445.1 uncultured Acidobacteriaceae bacterium
CCTCGCGCTCCTGCTCGTTTGCGGCCTGCGCCGGGCCGAGCTGGTGCGCCTCGACCTGGCAGATGTCCAGCAGCGGGACGCCCGCTGGGTGATCCCCGACCTGCTTGGCAAGGGCGGCCGGCTGCGCCTGGTCACCGTCCCGGCCGGGGTCAAGGCCCGCATCGACCTCTGGACCCGCGCCGCGGCGCTTACCGAAGGCCGGCTGTTTCGGCCCGTGACCAAGAGCGGCCACCGGATCGGATCGGCCATCCGGGACGAGAAAGCCGTCTGGCGGCTGGTTGCGCGCTACGCGCGCGAGACCGAGCTCGGCAAGCTCGCCCCGCACGACCTCCGGCGCACCTGCGCCAAGCTGTGCAGAAAAGCAGGGGGAGATTTGGAACAGATCCAGCTGCTGCTTGGGCATGCGTCCGTGCAGACGACGGAGCGCTACCTGGGAACAGAGCAGAACCTCGCCTCGGCGGTGAACGATGGATTGGGATTGGACCTGGGATGAACAAAGACGGGCCTAGGGAGCGGCTCGGCTGCGAGCTCCTGTCGCCTTCTAGCGAAGCTCACGCCGCTTGTGCGAAGACTTGACGGTCGCCCCGTCGCTGTTCTGCCCTAGGATGGGGTGTGGGGATGTCAGGAGAGCTCGACCAGGCAGAAAGTACTTCGGAGTTACTGGCGGCGTTACGCGGACTCATTCAAGGAGCGCGCCAACATGCGCTGCGTGCCGTCGATTTCATTCAGGTGCAGACCTATTGGGAGATCGGCCGGCATATTGTCGAGTTTGAGCAGGGCGGAGCAGCGCGAGCGGAGTACGGCACCCGTCTTCTGCCCATCCTGGCACGTTCGCTCACCTCGGAGTTTGGACGAGGCTTCGATGTCTCAAATTTGCGCCACATGCGCATGTTCTTCCAGCTGTTTCCAATTCGCGACGCACTGCGTCGCGAATTGAGTTGGACGCACTACCGGACATTGCTCCGAGTGGAGACTGACTCGGCTCGCCGCTGGTACATGGAGGAGGCGGCGCGTCAGAGCTGGTCCACCCGGGCTATGGAACGACAGATTGGCACTCTTTATTACGAGCGGCTCCTGTCCAGCCAAGATCGAGCTGCGGTCGAGCAGGAGGCGGGCGAGAGAATTACAGATGTTCAAACGCCTCGCGATTTTGTGCGGGATCCAGTGATGCTTGAGTTTCTGGGCCTACCAGGAGCGGGCAAGTTGCTGGAGGCGGACCTTGAGAAGGCGCTGCTCGACAACCTCCAGGCGTTTCTTCTAGAGCTTGGCCGAGGCTTCGCCTTCGTGGCACGGCAGCACAGGATCAGCACCGATTCTAAGGATTTCTACATCGACCTGGTTTTTTATAACTACCTACTTAAGTGTTTCGTGCTGATCGACCTGAAGTCCGGTGAGCTCACCCATCAGGATATCGGTCAGATGGACATGTACGTCCGCATGGTTGATGCATTGAAGCGAGCGCCGGATGATAATCCCACAGTGGGCATCGTCCTTTGCACCCAAAAGGACGCTTCAGTTGTACGCTATTCCGTCCTTCATGAAAGCGAGCAGCTTTTTGCCAGCCGGTACAGATTGGTACTCCCATCCGAAGATGAATTGCGGGCTGAACTAGAGCGTGAACGAAAGGAGCTTTTCTAGAGCAGGGCTGGGTTGTGGACAGGAGACCCTTCACTAGGGATACTGCATGTTCAATCCTTTTCTTATGCAACTTATCCAACATGGCGAGATGAAGCCAAGCATTCCAGAGAAGCCGCAGCTTGATCACTCATACAAGTTGATCAGATGTGATGAAGCGGTAAGCCAGATTCAAAGTTTAAGTGACACTGACGCGAAAGCCTGCTTGCGGCAGCAACCTGCAAGCAGATGCCTAGGTTTTCACAACGGCCCGCACAACAGGGGTGCCTTCGACAGCCTGCGAGATCGTCTGATTCGTTTTAAGCGCGCCCATGATCTTTTGCACGATGATCTCATCCGTTTCCGAGGCTTTTTCAAGCTTTACGGGGTAGAGAACGACGTACTGCATGCCGTCGGTAAGCTGGAGACGCGTTTCCACGCGAGGTGCCTTGATGGCTGTGTCGATCCAACCTTCGACCTGACGATGCTGCGTCTCAATTTCCTGCCGGTACCCGGCATAGATGTCGGCGACAATGGCGCGGATGACGTCCAGGGCCGGCCCGTAGTCGGCCGCAGGCTTGAGATTCAAGGCGATCTCATGCCACGCGTACCCCGTACCCGGCAGCTGCTTGTAGAGCGGGGTGCCGGTCTGGAAAAGGACTGAGTTTGCGAAAACCGCCACACGCCCCGTGGGGTGCAGCTCCGTACCGCTGCCCGTCAGCTCAAGGAGGTAGAAGCGTACTAGGCCGACTTCGACCACCTCGCCCGTGACCCCGGCCACGGTGACGCGGTCCCCAACACGGATGCCGTATCTACCGACGATGAAGAAGTAGGCGGCGACGGACAGAAGAATGGTTTGTAATCCGACCGCGATGCCCGCCGTAATGAAGCCGGCAAAGGTGGCAAGCGAGCTGAACTGGGTGACAAACCCTAGGACAAGAACAAGGCCGCCGAGGAAGCCAACGGTCAGCCTGCGAATGAGAAGGATTTGCCGCCGCCGCCGGACGTCCTTGACATAGCGTGTGGCGGCCTGCCGCCACACGGCACCCAAGCCCAAGATGATGCCGAGAGCGAGCGCGATGCCCGCGATGCGCAGCAGGAGCGCATGCAGGATGCTCGACTTTTCAGCGTCGACGCTGGCGCGCCAGGACAGCAGGGTTCCTTCAGCCTGCTCGACGGCGAGGATTTCTTGGCTGAGCGGAATGGCGACATCGGAAAGGGTCGTAAAGGCGCTCGTGAGATCGCTGTACCTTTTGGATTTTGCGGCAAGTTCGGCGGGGGAGGAGCCGGTGTCCTCCTGGATGCCCTGCGTGGCCGCAAGCGTACTTACAAGTACTTTCGAGAGCGGCTGACGCAGTGCTTCCGCCTGCTCTTCGATCACATGGAGCTCCCGCGCGCGCTGCTCTATGGCGTTGCCTGCGGCTATGAGCTGGAACAGGATCGTTGTTTGATTGCTGACGCCCGCGTCGCGAAACGAACCGATGCTCTCGACGGTGCCGGCAATCGGCTTGTAATTGGCGCTGACGAGCTCCGGCGCGGAATGCTGTAGCTGATTGATCTCACCCTGTAGACCTGCGGCTCCACCCGTCGACGAAGTGACCACCTTTTGGAGTGCGGAAAGGATGGCGGTGTAGAGCTTGAGCTGGCCCTCGACGTCTCCTTTCTGGTCTTTGAGAGCGCCGCGTCGCGCTGGCTTCGCGGTGCGAATTTGCTGCTCAAGGGTAGTGTCCTGAGCTTCAAAGTCACTGATCTTGGCTGCCACGGCTCGCAGACGATCATTCACCTTGCCGGCTTCCGCGGACTCCTGGCCCGCGATTACACCTTTTGCCGATGGAATGCGGGCGAAAAAGCTTGCCTGTCCACGGGCTGCTTGGAAGGCGAGCTGGCCGATGCGGACGGCTTCGCCCTGCATCTGCTGGGCATAGAGCACATCGCTCGGTTCGCCCACTTTCTGTACAGGACTGACCGCCATGCGGAAATAGCGAATCACCTCAGACAGATGGACGCGGATCAGCCGGCCTTCCGTTTGGGTATCGATGCCCTGAATTAGCCCGGGCGGAAAAGGAGCGGGCAGTCCGGCCAGTTTCGTCGCAGTAGTTTGCGAGGGTGCCGTGGGCTGGCCGGGAACAGAGCCGTCCGACGCTTGTGGAGAGGCGTCGGCGAGCGGCGTCGAGATCAGTTTGGTTTGGGCCGAAGCTGGAAGAGCAATGGATATGAGCGCTAAGCTCGCACAACCTACACAGGCCGGCGCAGCGAAGAATTGGACGAGGAGAGGTGTCCGCAAAGGAATCCTTTCGTGTGCAAGCAGCTTCCATCATGCCGCACAGCTTGCAGCCAGCTATGCTGTCGAAACTTCAAACTGGATTCGAAGCCGATCGGCAAGAAGTGCATTCTCCGCCGATCGGCACATTCATCGCAGTAGGCAGGGCCAGTTCCAGGGCGCTAGAGGATCCTGAACGGCGACGGTTGCGGTTCTATCGAGGGAACGGGTCGGAAGCCCTCGCGCAGCCGCTTCCAGCTCTTGCCCAACCGATCCGAAGCTAAAAAGACGTGCCCGGCCGTGAGCGGACCGGCAAGCTTGTAGCGGCCTACCGCCGCCAAGCCCATCGAAGCAATGCACCCGCACCGGCCGCAGTCTGGGTCGCCGCCGAACTGGCAAGGTGTAATCCGGGTGCGGAGGTCAGCTGAAATCGTTTCCGTGGTTCTCGCGAAGATGCACTCCTCGGGGCTGCGCGGAGGCGAGGCGATCTCATCGATCACGGCATCCGGCATGTCGAGCACCGGGTATTTGCGCCGGAGCCGGCGCAGCTCCTCGATTACCGCCGCGCGCTGCCCGGCGGTGAGTATCTCCGGGTCCTCGGCTCCGCGCTGGGGTGTGAAGAGGCTGAACCATACCTTGGCGATCTGCGGCCGCTGGCTCCAGAAGCTGAGGAAGTCATCGAGATAGCCGGGCCTGTCCGCGATCTGCGCCGTGACGGTGCAGTGGATGGTGACCCGCGCGTCACGGATGCTCTTGAGGATGCGCTCGTAGGTGGCAGGCTTGCGCCGGGCGTCGTGCTCCGGCTGCAAGCCGTCGACCGACACCACCACGTTCAGCTTCCGGAAATCCCGCCAGTGGCTTGGAATGACTCGGAATGCGCTTGTGACCACCTGCGTGTGGATGCCCCTGCTCTCGATCTCGGGCAGGAGCTGGTCCAGCTCGCGGTGGCGCACCAGCGGGTCGCCGCCGACCAGCGATACGTGGAGGGGCTTATGTTCGTCGATCACGCCCAGAACGCGGCGGACCAGCTCGGCTCCCTTGAAATCGGACAACTGCCGCAGCAGGGTGCCGCCTCCGAGGTGAGCGGCGTCGAAGGCGTAGCAGCCCGGGCAGCGCAGCGGGCACTCCTTGGTGATTTCAATGGACAGCGAGGGGGCGCGACCGGCCAGGATCGCAGCCCACGCGTGCAGCACTTCGAACTTCTTCATGATTTCTCCCGGGCAGCCATGGGCTGCCCGCGGCGACAAGGGATCGCGTACCGGGCTGGAAGGCCCGGCAGTCGGCGTGTCGGCGGAAGGAGATCAGATACGGAGGGGCGTGGCGCAAGCTTCAAGGGCGAGAGCCTGCTTCGGAGGGGCCCAAACCGGCAGGTCGCTCAGCAAGGCGCTGAGCGGCATACGCCCGGCTTGCCAAGCCTCGCGGGGCTTCCACACCGGCTCGCCAAGCAGCCGGTCGATCCTCTTGCGGCCCCATACGGCGGTGAGAAGGACCAGACATAACAGGGCAAGAACAACGAAAAAGGAAAGCTCGAAATCCTGTCCGCCGCGCGGAAAGTTGTCAAGCTCGACAAGGCTCTCGGTGACGGGAGACACCAGAGTGAGCAGCGCGGCCAGCGCAATCAGCAGCCGGCTCAGGACCTTGCACCAGTGCAGCGGCCGGTCGATGCACTGCTTGTTGCGTTGCGCTTGCGTTGCTCTCACCTGATCGGAGTTTACGCTTTGGATACCCGGCAAGGGAAAGTCTGGGTTGCCGATTAGGTAGCAGATCCTCTCTGACACCCAGTTCTCCACGCTTTGACCTAAACCTTCCGGTTTACAGATTCTGCTTCCTTGAAAGATGGAAGCTTCGGCCCATCTTCTTGAGCATTCCGAATCACGGGTCATGCTCTAGGCTCAGATTGATAGGAACAGCATGCAGGAAGTTCTGGTCAGAACAGCCCAAGCCAAGGTGAAGCTGAATCTCTGGAGGAAGCGCAGCCTGAACGAACCGGCTTTCCAGCTCTTCAGCGGTGCGACCCCGCAGCTCGCCCACGGCGGCCACACCCAACTGCCGGAGCCGCTCCTCGGTGACCCTGCCCACGCCCGGGATGCGCCCCACGGGTAAAGGATCGAGAAAGGTCTCCACCTCGCTTGGCTGGATCACGAACAGCCCGTCCGGCTTGCGCCAGTCGGACGCTATCCTGGTCAGGAATTTGTTCGGGGCTACGCCGGCGGAGGCAGTCAGCCCGAGCTCCTCCCGGATCGCGCGCCGGACGGCTTGAGCGACGCGGGTGGCGGTGGGCAGGCCGGTCTTGTTCTCGGTTACGTCTAGGTAGGCCTCGTCAAGCGAGAGCGGCTCAATCAGGCTCGGTATGCCTGAGCAGGATGGCACGCACCTGGCGCGAGACGGCCTTGTAGCGGGGGAAGTCGGGAGCGAGGAAGGCCGCCTCGGGGCAGAGCCGCTCGGCCCGCAGCGCGGGCATGGCGGAGCGCACGCCGAAGCGCCTGGCCTCGTAGGAAGCCGCGCAAACGACGGAGCGGGGGCCGCGGTGCGCGACCACCACAGGCCTGCCGCGCAGCCCAGGGGCGTCGCGCTGCTCGACAGAGGCGTAGAAGGCGTCCATGTCGATGTGCACGATCTTGCGCGCGGGCTCCATAGCGCGATTTTGCCGCTTTTGAGGGCAGGTCGCCCCTCCCAGAGCCGTCCAGCACGCCCAAAGGTATGCCTGAGAGGCATACCTTTGGGAAGGGCAGACTTACCTTATAGGCATACCCCTTTGCAACGGTGCCCAGCCCGGAAGCGCCATGTTTAGTCAGTAATTTCAGCCTTAAGCGCTTATGGACCGCCGCAAGGAGCAGCAGGCCGGCTTCCGAAACTTGCCTGGAAGGCATACCTTTGGCCGGTAAGGCACCCGGTAAAAACGGGGATGGACCGTGCAACCGTAACCAGGCCGGCGCTTCGGAAGCGAAGCAGTATCTCGTACGGCTGGCTGACTCATCGCCAAGAGAAAGCGTAGATCCTAGGCCGGAAGCACCGGCACCTCGGCACCTCGCTTCGCCCACCGTGGCTCTAAGTTCACATAAGAATAAAACTGGGCAGGGAAGTGAACACTCGGAGGCGCGCAAGTTCCGCACCGAGCGAAGGTTTATATTTTTTGAAATCAGCGTTTCAGTGAGTACAAGGCCGGGAAAGAGCCTCAAGAGGTATAACAGTGACACATGCGCTTCGATTTCGATCCTGAGAAGAGCAGGCAGCTCAGAGCGAATCCCAAGCGAGGTGTCGGCTTTGAGGAAGCGCAGGCGCTCTTTGCATCGGTCCACATCACCGACCGGCGTTCAGACGATCCCGTGCAGTTCCGCGCTATCGGCTGGGTGGGTGGAACGCTGTACAGCGTGATCTATGAAGTGCGGCAGGACGAGGACGGCGAGTTCCACCACCTCGTGACTTTGTGGAAGGCAACGAATGAGGAAAGGAGCATGTATGCCGAAAATGTCGACTGAACCAGTGGGCGCTGAACAGATCGCCGAAATGGCGGATGAGGGCAAGGACATTTCAGCGCACTTCACCAACCAGTTCACGGTTGTTCGGCCGGTCCAGCGGGTCAATGTGGACTTCACCGCACCGATGCTCAAGGAGCTGGATCGCGAAGCAGAAACGCTCAACATCAGCCGTCAAGCGGTCATCAAGACCATGCTCCGCGAAGCTCTCGATCGGCGTTACCTCGCGCAGCAGGCTCGCCAAAGCAGAGCATAAGATTGCTGCTGAAAAGCTCCGCCCAAAAAGGGATGAACGCGAGGTTTAATTCTGACAGTGGCTTGTGAACGCTTTACGGCCAGTTTGCGCCAGCAATTTGCAGGTGCTGCAAGAACGCTCATGAACGGTCGTTTGTGAAGGGCTGAAAAGAGCGCCACGATAACGAAAGCGACTTACGGCGAAAGGACTACAAGGAGGGATAAAGGTCGGCGCTCCTCCTGCTTTCGTTCAAGAATGCAATCGGGCCGGTTTACCCCGGCAGATGTCCTGTTTGGCGAACCGGCACCTCTGTGCTAAAACCGTGTCTATGGCAGACGCCCTCTTCTCCTGTTGTTTGTGTTGTTGCCGCTGACGCGTTTTCCCGCGTACACGCAACTACTGAGAGAGGTTCCTGTCCCCGCAGCTTTAACGGCTGAAGCATCCTAAGTCCACTTTGCTTCTGTCCGACCTGGAACACTTCTCTTGGATCTGCGCGCACGCCTGGGCTGCTTTCGGCAGCATGGAAGGTGAACCGCATCTGGAGTTCCCGTGAAATGGTCTGCACTCGCAATCAGCGTCGTCTTTGGCTTTTCCAGCCTTGCCGCACCCAGCGCGCGCATTTCGTCACCGAATGAAGCGTTCGGCTTCCCGCTCGGCGCGGACCGCAAGCTCGCCGACTGGGGACAGCTGGTCGGCTATTTCCGCACACTTGGGCAGGAGAGCGACCGCATCCGTTTTGAGGAGCTGGGTAAGACCACCGAAGGCCGCCCGTATATAGCGCTTACGATTTCCGCGCCTGAGAACCTGGCGCACCTTGACGAGTACAAGAGCATCACGAAGCGCCTTTCAGACGCGCGCGCAACCACCCCCGACGAAGCCGCCAAGCTCATCGCGCGCGGCAAGACGATTGTGGTCGTCACCTGCAACATTCACTCGACCGAGATCGCGAGCTCGCAGTCAGCCGCAGCGTTCGCGTACAAGCTGGCCACCGCCGACGACCCGGACACACAGCGCATCCTCCAAAACGTCATCATCGTTCTGGTGCCTTCGCTCAACCCCGACGGCCAACAGCTGGTCGTGGACTGGTACAAGAAATACCTGGGTACGCCCTACGAGGGATCAAGCCCGGTGGTGCTGTATCACAAGTACGTAGGGCACGACGACAACCGCGACTGGTACGGCTTCACGCAGGTGGAAACGCGGCTGCTGGTCGACAAGGTACTGAACGGCTACCACCCGCAGGCGTTATACGACCTGCACCAGATGGGTGCGTACGGCCCGCGCATGTACATGCCGCCTTGGGTCGACCCGATCGACCCCAATGTGGACCCGCTGCTCCAGCAGTCCATGAATGCGCTCGGCTCGTCCATGGCGCTTGACGTGGCGCGGAGCGGACAGCAAGGCGTGCTGATCCACGGCGTATACGACCTGTGGTCGCCGGGACGCTGCTACATGTGCTACCACGACACGCTGCGGGTTCTGACCGAGTCGGCGAGCGCCAACCTGGCCACGCCGGCCGAAATCCCGTTCGAGAAACTCGATAAGGGCATCGGCTACGACGCCAAGGTCGCGGCGTGGAACTTCCCAAACCCCTGGCTGGGCGGCACCTGGCGCATGGGTGACATCGTGCGCGACCAGGAAGCGGCGTTTGAGTCCTTCACCCGCTCCGCCGCGCTCGACCGCGAAAAGTATCTCCGCGACTACTACACCGTGGCGCAGCACCAGATCGCGCCCAAGGACGCGCCGTACGCCTATGTGATCCCATCCGGGCAGACGGACCCCGCCGTGGAAGCGCGGCTCGTGAACATCTTGCGCGAAGGCGAGATCGAGGTCGGGCAGGCGACTGCGGAGTTCGAGGCCGGCGGAGAGCGCTTTCCGGCAGGCAGCTATGTTGTGCCCATCGCGCAGCCGTTCGGCGCATGGGCCAAAACGCTGCTCGAAATCCAGCACTACCCGGACCTGCGCGAGTATCCGGGCGGCCCGCCGCAGCGCCCCTATGACGTTACCGCGCAAACGCTGCCGTTGTTGTTCGGCCTGCGCGCGGTGGAGGTCAAAGACCGGTTCACGGCCGCTACCGTGCCGGTGGGGCAGGCCGCGCTGCCGCCTACGGCCATTCCTGCCCGTGCGCCGTTCGGCTATCTGATTAACGACCGCTCCAACAGCAGCTTGTACGCGCTGTGGGCGCTTACCGGCGAGGGTGTGCGCGCCTACCGGCTTACAGGCGGCGGCCAAGCGCCAGGCACCATCTTCCTGCCGCAGCAGCCGGGGCTTGCGGGCAAGCTACAAGCGCTGACGGTGAAGTTTCCGCTTGCGCTGAGCGCAGCGGCAGCTGCTCCGTCCGGCACGGCGTTGGAGGTCAAGCAGCCGCGCATGGGTCTTTACCAGAGCTGGGTAGCCTCGCTCGATGAGGGTTGGACGCGCTGGATTTTCGACCAGAACAGCATCCCGTACACACGGCTGGTGGATGCGGAAATACGCAAGGGCGACCTCCGGAGCCGGTTCGACGTGATCGTGCTGCCCGACAACGCGCCCGCCGCCATTACCAGCGGCCGGGTCGGTAGGGGCGAGGACGAGGGCGGCCCGAAAGTCCCGCCTGAGTTCACAGGCGGATTGGGCCCGGACGGACTCGCGGCGCTCGACGCGTTCGCCAAAGCCGGCGGTACGATCGTGACGCTGAACCGTGCATCCGGTGTGTACGCAAAGAAAGACGGCCCGGTCGCGAATGCCTTGGACGGCGTACCGCCCAAGCAGTTTTACATCCCCGGTTCCATCCTCGAGGTAAAGGTCGACCCGAGCGACCCCGTATGTTTCGGCGCTCCCGCCAAGCTCCCGATCTTCTTCGAGATGAGCCCGGCATTCACGGTGTCGGGCGCGGCGCAGGCCCCGGCTTCGTACACGAGCGACAATCCGCTCTTGAGCGGCTGGATCCTGGGCGGCGCGAAGCTCAACGGGGAGGCTGCGATCGCGGAAGAGCCGCTCGGCGCGGGCCGGATCATCCTGTTCGGCTTCAGGCCGCAGTACCGCGCGCAATCGGAGGGTACCTACAAGTTGTTCCTCAACGCGCTGCTGCTTGCGAGTTCCACCAAAGCAAACCTGCCGCAGGCCGCGAGTGCGCGGCGCTGACCCCTCACTCCCACTGGAGGCACACTTGCGAACTCGTCACTCCTTCCTTGTCGCCGCGGCCCTTTCCGCTTCCGTCGGCAGCGCGCCCGCGTGGGGGCAAGCGCAGATTAGCGGCAGCCTGCGCGGCACGATCGCCGATGCCGCCGGCGCGGCCATCCCGAACGCGACGGTACACCTCGTCAATCCCGGAGACAGCTCGGACAGGCCCACGCCGGCGAACGGGCAAGGGCAGTTCACTCTGACCAACGTGCAGCCCGGCACCTACACCGTCCGGGTAGAAGCGCCGGGCTTCGCCACGCAGGTTTTCAGCAACATCGAGTTCATACTGAATCAGGTACGCAAGCTGAACGTAACGCTCCAACCGGGCGAGGTAAGCCAGCAAGTCGAGGTGACCGGCGACACGGCCAGCCTGACCACGCTCGATACCAGCGTCGGATCGCTGATCGATCAGCAGCGCATCCAGGCACTGCCCTTAAATGGGCGCGACTTCCAGAACCTGATCTTCCTCTCCGCAGGCACCACCCGCGACGCGGGCAGCACCGGCCAGGGCTCGGCGACTGCATCGGGCGGAGCGCGCCCGACCGATAACAACTTCCTAATCGACGGCGGCGACTCGAACGACCCGCGCGTTCCATCCGGCTCCGCGGGCAATATCGGCAACTCCACCAGCAGTGTGCCCATCGATGCCATCCGGGAGTTCACGGTCATCACCTCAAGCCCCACCGCGCAATTCGGACGCTCTTCCGGCTCAGTCGTCAACGTGGTCACGCGCTCTGGTGTCAACGATCTTCACTTCACCCTTTGGGAGTTCGCCCGGAACAAGGCCCTGAACACCCGCAACTTCTTCAACCCGGTCGGCTTCAAGTCGCCCTTCAACGAAAACCAGTTCGGCGGCTGGGGCGGCGGCAAGCTGCGGCGCGACAAGCTTTTCCTTTCGGCGGCTTACGAGGGGTTTCGGCAGCGCTCCACCACGCCGACCAACGTGCAGGTGCCGACGACGCAGTTTATTGATGCGCTCACGCAGCCGCTCACGCAGGCGCTGTTCCGGGGAGCCTACCCTGCGGTCAACGGCCCGGCTTTCGACCCGACCAACCCCGCAACCTGGCAGGGTTCGCTCAACCGCAACATCGCGAACAACGTCGACGCGGACACGGGCTTTGTCCGGCTCGACCAGAACTTTTCCGAGAAGAACCAGGCATTCGCGACGCTCAGCATCGTGGACGCCGTACCCGCCGCCGCGCTGAACGGCGGCAACCTGCCCGGCGATGGGGTGGGCCAAACAGGCCGTGATTACCATGCAGTGGTCCAGGACACGTACATTCTTTCGCCGCACCTGCTCAATACCGCGCGCGTGAGCCTCCAGCGTACCCCGACCGCTTACAAGTATGAGGACCCGCTCGCAGGGCTTGTCGCCGCGGGTGCGCTGCGGCCGGCCGGGCCGAACGCGGGCACGCCATTCTCGCCCAATGTCGCCGACCCGAACGGCATTCCGACCATCGCATTTCTGTCGGGCCGGTTCAACACGATCGGCGTCGCGAACAACTTTCCTCAAGGCCGCACGGAAGACGTGCTCACTTATCAGAACTCCATTGACTGGGAGCGCGGCCGGCACGACATCAAAGCCGGATTCCAGCTGGCGCGGGTGTATGACAATACGATCTTCAGCAACAACTTGCGGCCGTCTGATTCCGTGCTCGACTCGGTGGCCGCCCCGGCGGCGAACGGGCTTACCGCGGCGCAAGCCACGGCGCAGGCTGAGTTTGCGAACATCAATGCGCTTGCACTCAACACGCAGCAGCAGTCCTTCTACAACTCCGGCTCCTCCGAGCGCGGCTACCGACTCACGGAGCAGGGCTACTTCGTGCAGGACACCTGGCGCGCGACCGACCGCATTACGCTTGATCTGGGCTTGCGGTACGAGATCTACAACCCATTCAACGAAACGCGCGGCCTGTTGTCGAACGCCTACGTGTTGGGCGCAAACGGCAGGCCGGAGGCTTGCACGCACTTGCCCTACGACGCCGGGCTCGCGGGGGCCGCGGTCGTCAATCCTACTCAGTACGGCATCGGCAGCTACTGCACCAAGTACAACAATCTCGCGCCGCGCATCGGGATCGCTTGGGACGCAAAGGGCAATGGGCAAACGGTGGTGCGCGCCGGGTACGGCATCTATTACGACCGGGTGTTCGGCAATATCTACGGCAACTCGCGCTTCAATCCGCCTTTTACTGTGTCGACTACGCTGGCGGGCGGCAATTACACCGGACAGACCGCCTCATCCGCCGTCAATCCGACGAACGCATACAGCTTGACCACGATTGACCCGGGCCTCCGCAACCCGCTCACCGAGGGCTACAACCTGGCTGTTTCGCAGCAGCTGGACAACAATACGGTGCTGACCCTGACCTATGTGGGCGCTGCCGGTTCACGCCTGCTCGCAACGCAGCAGCCCAACCTGGGGGCGAGCTTCGCGAACGGCTTTCGCCCGTCGAACGGCGGCCCTGGTACGCGCTCGCAGACTGATATCACGGACGGCGTGATCCGTGCGCCGTTCGCTGACTTCACGCACCGCGTCTCGATCGCGGGCTCGAGCTACAACGCGTTCCTGGCCGATGCGCGGCGCAGGCTCGCGAACGGCTTGACGGTGGAAGGCGCGTATACCTGGAGCCACAGCCGCGACGACCTTTCAGACGACGTCACCGGTTCAAACGACTCATCGACGCCGCAAGCTACGCTTGAGAACCTGCTGGCTCCGCTGATGGCGGCAGGCAGCTCCTGCCCTGGAGCCGCCGGAACGCCTTCCGCCGCCTCGCGGCTACAAGCGGCGGTGATCTGCGCCACCGGCAATCCCCAGCTTTCCGCGGCGCAGGCCGAGGGTATTTTTGTGCAGAACTACCTGCGCTACGCGCCTATCCAGTACAACTATGGCGATTCGTCCTACGACCTGCGCCAGCGTTTCGCGGGCAGCGTGATCTACGCGCTGCCGTTCGGCCGCAATGCTCATTTCCTTGCCGCACTGCCCTCGGCCGCGGACCACGCCGTAAGCGGTTGGTCGGTCAGCTCCATCGTGGACACGCAGACCGGCACTCCGTTTATCCCGGTCAGCGGTTCGGACGCGAATAAAGACGGCAACACAAACGACCGCACGGTCGCGGTCGGCAACCTGGGGGCAAAGAGCGGGCACTTGGTGAAGAGCTTCGGCGGCCCCGTCCCTGTCGTGACCTACTTCAACAACCAAGCGGCGCAAAGCGTGGGTGACGGCGTCGTGGATCCGCGGCAGCGGTTGGAGCGCGGCACCCTGCGGCAGCCCGGCATCACTAACTGGGACTTCCAGGCCGTAAAGGCGACTAAGCTCACCGAGCAGCTCAACCTCCGCTTTTCCGCCGACTTCTTCAACATCCTGAATCACACCAACTTCAATCCTCTGACCACCAGCATTACAAGCGCGACCTATGGGCAGTCGCTGTCGCAGCGCTTGCTGGGGCAAACCGAGGCGCGCCAGATACAGTTCGGCCTCAAGCTGGAGTACTGATCCTCGCTCTGGAGAAATGAATATGCAGACGCACCGACGGCTTGCCGGCCTTCTCTTTCTCGCCGCTTTCTCGGCTGAAGCGCAGCGCGGCTCCTTGACGCTGGATGACCTACTCGCGGCCAAGCCCATCACGGAAAGCGCCGTTTCTCCGGACGGCGCGCGAGTCGCGTTCACGCGCGAAGGGCAGATCTACACCATGCCGCTGACGGGCGGCTGGCCCGCGGAGCTGACCGCCGGCGGCACTCCGAAAAGCGCGATCAACTGGTCGCCGGACGGCAAGTCTGTCGCATTCGCGAGCCGCGGCAGCATTTGGACCGTTCCGGCTGTCGGCGGCGAACCCCGGCGCTTGACCAATGCCGTGCCCGCCGCGACCGGCGACCCCAGGGAGGCCGCCGACCGCGGGCCGCAATGGTCGCCCAAAGGCGGCTGGCTCTTGTTCGCCACGGGCCGGCGCGGGCACAACAGCCTGATGACCGTGCGGGAAGACGGCGAGGCGGAAAGCTTTGTCGCCGACCCGCGCGAAGGCGACGCGGACGAGGGCGTGTGGTCGCCGGACGGCGCGGCGGTGGCTTACGTGCTGCGCACGCGCGAGCACTTCAGCGGCGAAATCCGGGTACAGGCGGTGGACCCGCGTTCCGGGCAGCCTGAGGGCGCGGCAGTGACGGTGTACACGGCACCAGTGGATGCCGGCGGAAGCTGGGCGGTGCGCGGGTTAAAGTGGACGCCGGACGGCAAGCACCTCGCGGCTGTGCTACAGACTTCCGGCTGGGACCACATCTACCTGCTTGACCCCCGAGCGGGTGCCGCGCCGCAAGTCCTGACCGGCGGGGAAAGCGAGGACGAAGCGCCCGAGTTCTCGCCGGACGGTCGCTCTGTCGCCTTTGTTTCGAACAGAAACGAGGACGGCGGCTCGCCCGAGCAGCGCCGGGTGTGGGTGCAAACCCTGGGCGGAGGCGCGCCGCGCCTGCTGGCCGCGCAGGATATGCCGGGCGTGGACGCCGACCCGCGATGGACCCCGGACGGCAAGGCGGTGCTTTTCCGGCGTGAGTCGCCGCTGCACCCGGCCGACCTGTACACGGCGGAAGCCACGGGCGGCGCGGCGCGAGCCCTTACCCACACCCTGCCCGGCAGCTACGAGGGCGCGCTCCAAGTGCCGGAGCGCGTGAGCTGGAAGGGCGGCAACGGCTTGCCCGTGGACGGCCTCCTGTACACCGCGCGGCATGGCAAGCCGGGCGTACCCCCGCCGGCGGTGCTTTGGGTCCACGGCGGCCCGGAAGGGCAGGATCTGTTCCGCCTGGATCTGTGGGCGCAGTACCTGGCCGACGCGGGTTTCACGGTTCTGGAGCCGAACTACCGCGGCTCTATCGGGTACGGCGAGCACTTCCGCAACCTAAACGTGCGCGACAGCAACGGCGGCGAGGTGGACGATGTCGCGGCGGGAGCGCAGTACCTAGTCGACCGCAAGCTGGCCGACCCCAAACGGTTGGCTATCGGCGGCGGCTCGCACGGCGGCACCATGACGGCGTACATGGTCGTCCATTACCCGCGATTGTTCGCGGCGGCGATTGAAGGCTACGGCGTGGTGGACCGCGCGTTGTTCGTGGAGCGTACCAACCCGAACTCAGCTATCCGTTGGCAGATGAAGATGGGCGGCTCGCCGACGGAAGCGCCCGAGGCGTACGCAAAGGCCGACGTGCTGCTCCAAGTGGACAAGGTGCAAACCCCCGTGCTGATTCTCCACGGCGAAAACGACCCGCAAGTACCGCCGGCTGAGTCCGCCGCCTTCGCCAGGGCGCTTGCCGCGCACGGCAAAACTTTCTTCTACTACACCTACCCCGGCGAGCTGCACGGCTTCAGCAAGCCGGACCACCGCCTGGACGCTTGGGGCAAGGAGCGTGCATTCCTGGACCATTACATCGCCCCGAAGGAAGGCACCACAAACACCGAAATAACCACTGTGCCTTTTCCTAAGTCAGCGCCGGGCGTGGCGGACGCGCCCACGCCTTAATAGACGCGAGTAGAATTGACGGCTGCCTGCCCAACGCTCGCATAAATGCGACGGTGGGCAGGTCATGTTTCTCTATTTTGGATTTGTGCCAGGCCGGTATCGGTATTCAAGACGCTGTCGATGCTGACCAGTGCTGAACTAAAGAAGATGACACCGTCCGAAACGGTCGCTTATGAGGAGGCATTACCTCGATTCCGAGAGTCGGTCTATGATGCAGCGAGCTTTCATCTAGGCCTGACGGAAGGTGCACGATGATCGAGATACTCGACCGCAGCCGCACAGAAGGGCTTGGTCAATGCGATGCAGCGGCTGAAAAAAGCGGCTCAGCACCCTCGACGCGCCTGATCTCTATCGATGCTTTGCGAGGCCTCTGCGTGGCCGGGATGGTCTTGGTGAACTTCCCGACCGATTGGGTCTTGCGCTACCACCAGCTCGCACATGCTGACTGGGACGGCGCAACGGCAACGGACATGATCTTCCCGTTGTTCCTGTTCCTTTCGGGCTTCTCGATGGTGTACTCCTTCGCTTCGCGAAGCAAGCGGGGCGCATCCCGAGGCAAACTGGTGCGGCACGTGGTCGCGCGCAGCTCGACGCTCCTTTGCCTCGGGCTCTTTTTGAACGCGCTCCCCTCGTTCGACCTGCACACGCTGCATGTCTTCGGCGTGCTGCAGCGCATCGCGCTGTGTTATCTGCTGGGCGGCCTTTTTGTGCTTGGAACCGGGAAGTACGAGAACAGATTCGAACTAAGAGTCCTTCCTACCGTGATGCTGATGCTTCTGGTGCTTGTGGGGGTATGGGCGGCGGTGCGCTTTGTGCAGGTACCTGGGTATGGAGCCTGGAGGTTTGATCACGACGGCAATCTGGGAGCGGTCATAGACCGCGCGCTCTTCGGCAATCGGCACCTTTCCGACTGGGGCGGTCCCAAGCGCATGTGGGACGCGGACGGGCTGCTGTCCTGCATCAGCGCTGTTCCAAACCTGCTTCTGGGCGCATTGGCGGCAAAGTGGGTTCGGAGCCGCAGAGCGTCCAGAACGGCTGTCTTATGGATGGTGCTGATGGCCGCGGCTCTGATCGGAGCCGCGTTCGCGCTCAATTCATACCTGGTGATCAACCGCAAGCTTTGGACAGACAGCTTCACAGTTCTCAGCGGTGGGGTCAGCCTCGGCGTCTTCGCGTTGACGCATCTTTGGCTGGATCAGGGCAGCGAGCGAGGCAAGCAGAAGCGCGGCAAGTGGTTGATGCCGGCGATGGTGTACGGTTCAAACGCCATTTTGGGGTATGTCATCTACGTGCTGCTGCTTGTGCTTCAAGGCGTGTTCCGGCTGCCTGGAGCACACCCGCCGGCGAACTGGCTTCCAGGCCGGGCGTACGCGGCGCTATGCCGATGGATCAACCCCTACAATACGTCGCTTTTGTACGGCCTGGTCGCTGTCGCCGTCGTCCTGGGGCTGCTCTGGATCCCTTACCGGAGAAACATCTTTCTTAAGCTCTAAGAAAAGAAGCCAGCTTTTCCGGCTTGCTGTCAGGTAAGCCGGTTCGAGATCTGATGGAAATACTTGCTTGGACGAGTTGAGGTCCAAGCTCGTTTGAACAGCTCCTTATCAGGCCCAGCGTGTACATGCACCTTGAGCAGTCCTATTTATCCGTGCTGTGCCGGCAAAAACAGTCGTTTGTGACGCTCTAAGTTTTTGGCCTGCTTCCGAGGCCTGCCATCACACAAGCATGTCTGAAACCCACCAAGAACCGCGACGCGCTCTCACTGCGCATGAAGAGATCTACTGGCTGCTGAACGACAACATGCCGATCCACCCGGTGCTCGCGGCCCATGTTCACGGGCCTACAGAAATAGGTGCATGGCCCGGAGCCCTCGCGCAATTGCAGAAGCGCCATCCCTTGCTTTCCGTCAGCATCGAGGAACCCGCGGGCTCCAGGAGGCGCTTTGAACAGCAAAGCGGCATCGCCGTCCCGCTCCGGATCGTGCCGCTTGCCGACGGGCTGCGGTGGGAAGCCGAGCTGGAACGAGAGCTGGCATTGCCCTTCGTCGCCGGCCAAGCGCCGCTGCTCCGGGCCGTACTGCTTCACCGGCCTGAGCGCTTCATCCTCATCCTTGCCGCTTCCCACTCCGTTGCCGACGGCGTTTCACTGTCATACCTGGTGCGCGATCTGCTGCAAGCCATGGCGGGCGAAGCACTCGACCTGCTGCCGTTTCCCCGGTCGGAAGAGGATCTGCTCGGTCTTGCGCCGGTGCCTTATAAAGACGTAGAGCCTAAGCAGGGCTCCGCTGAAGAATCGGCATATGCCGGCAAGGCACCGCAGGTCAAAAGCCTGCTGCTCAGTCAGGATCTGACGCAGGCCGTGCGGTCTTCGGCGCGCACGAACGGGGCCACCGTGCACGGCGCTCTTTCCGCTGCCTTCGCCTTGGCAATGCGGCGGCAGGCTCCCGAGTTCGACAGCAAGCCGGTCCGCTTCATTTCACCGGTCAATGTCCGGCCGATGCTGGGCGTTGAGGACGAGTGCGGAATGTACTTTACCTCCCCTCAACACTCGTTCGGCCCCGAGTCTCCCCGCTCGTTTTGGGACATAGCCCGCACCGCGCGCCAAGCGGTTGCCGAGGGCTCCACGCGCGAAGCGGTTCTGGCTGCCGCGGAGGCGATGCGCGGCATGGTGGCCGGCGGGCTGACCCGGGCCGGCGCGGCCGCGATGCTGGAAGGCCCGTTTGCCGAGGAAGTGCTGCTCACCAACCTTGGTCCGATCCCGTACGCACCGGTCTTCGGTCCGCTCCGGCTTGAGTCGCTCTGGCCCGGGGTGCTCGCCGGGCTTCCCGATACCCAAACCGTGGGCGCGGCCTCGACAAATGACACCATGAGCCTCCTGCTGACGAGCTACCGCCCGATCCTGCGCTTGCTCGAAGCAGCGGAAGAAATCCTTGCCGTGGAATGCGCAGGCAACTACTGAGGGGATGCTTGCGCCATAGCTGGATTGGGAGAGCACGCACATGGCTGCTTACCCGCCTCAAACGGATCGATGGCGTTGAAAAACTCGGGATCGGTCTTGCAGGGCGACATTTTGGAGGGTATCTCAGGTCAACGGCTTGCTGCCGATCGCTCCTAGGGCATCCTGACACTTCGCTTTTCGGCAATTTGGCTTAAACAGAGGTTCAACACCATTGGATCGTTTGTGATTACTGGCAATTACTGACAAAAGCTCGTCCATAAAGAGGCTATACATGCCTGACAAACTGTTTAGCTAGTACAGCTGAGTTGTGCTCGCTTGTGTCGAGTCGGAGCTGTTTGAGGGATGCATAGTCAGGATCACGGTAGAAAGCCTCTGCTTCCGCATGGGAGGGAAACTCGATGACTATAGCGCCTGTTTGAGATTCGCCTTCAAGAGGCGACACCCCAAGATCAGCAGCGAGCAGCTTTCCTTGGTGCTTCTGCAAGAGGGGCAGAACTGCTTTACCGTAAGAGGCAAAGCCCTCAGCATCCAGTACGGACAGTGCGAAAATCATGTAAACAGGCATCAAGATCTCCTTGTCGCGGCAGCTACTACGTTGAAATCCGTTACCCTGCTTGCGTTGTCGTAGCTTTAGCAAACATTCGGTTGTGGTGAGTCAATTTCCGCTGAATATCTGCCTAGAATTATCGATCATCTACACCCAGATGAACGCCAGTGCTACCAGCCGTACGCGCCGTCCTTGTGGAAGAAGCCTGCGGTCGGGCCGTCCTCACCCACCTGCGCATATTCTAGGATTGCGATGGCTCCATCTGCTGCCGTACCTGGACCAATGTGGTTGTTCAGGTCCGTGGCAACGTAACCCGGACTAACCGAGTTGACCTTCACCTTGGTTTCCCGCAGCTCCCACGCGAGGTTCACTGTGAACATGTTCAACGCTGCCTTTGACGCGTTGTAACCGAGCGACTTCACACCGTAGAAGGGCGAACTAGGGTCAGTGTTGATTTCGAGAGAACCGAGGCCGCTGGACACGTTCACGATGCGGGCCGCGGGCGCTGCCTTCAGCAGTGGCAACAGTGGTTGCGTGAACTCCACCGTGCCAAAGAAGTTGGTGTCAAAAATGCGCTTCATGGCACTGACGGAGGCCCTACTGGCAGGCCCGTCGGCTCCTGTGGCAGCAATGCCGGCGTTGTTTACCAACACATCCAAGTAGCCGTATTCACTCCCAATCTTCTCGGCGAGCGCAGTGGCGGTTTCCCGCGCTCTCTCCAGGTCGGCTTGTACATATTGCACGTCCAGTTCCTCGGCCCGGAGTTTCTGCGCGGCTTCTTCGCCACGGGCGGCATCACGTGCGCCTAGCAGAACCGTAAAGCCTGCTTTACCAAGCGCCCGTGAAACCTCGAAGCCGATACCTTTATTCGCGCCCGTCACCAACACTACCTTCGCCATGCCCTATCTCCTGTGCGCTCGGCTGGATTTTTACAGTGACCGAAGTTCCAGTCATTAGGGAGTGCGATCCGTGCTCAGCGTTACTTCCTTCATGGATTCCAAGGCCTGCAAGCGCTGCTGCAGCACCCCACGTATGAGCGTGTACGTATCACTCCCGAGCGAAAGGCGAAGCGGCGCGGGTGTCAGGTCCACAGAGGCGATCATCGCAGCAACTACCTTGGTGGCATCTCCGGGGATAGGGAAGGCGTTGTCTCTGACGGCCTGCCGCACATCGCCCACAGGTGTGCTTTCATAGACCTCCATTGTGGGAGGGCTGATCATGCCTGCGGCAAAATTCGTTCCGGTCGCGCCCGGCTCCACGATGGTGCACTCAATGCCGAACGGAGCCACTTCTTGCGCAAGCGACTCCACAAAGCCTTCGATGCCCCACTTTGTTGCGTGATAGAGGCTAAACGACGGGAAAGCAAACTGACCGCCTGTTGAGGACACTTGCAGAACACGTCCGCCACCTTGAGCTCGAAGGTGAGGCAATGCCGCGCGTATCACTTGGATGGAACCGATCAGGTTGGTGTCGATCTGGTGACGAATTTGTTCGTCTGTCACTTCTTCCGCCGCACCGAACAGTCCATACCCCGCGTTGCTGACAACTACGTCGATTCGCCCGAAGTGTTGGAACGCTCTATCAACAGCAGATCTGATTGCAGGTGTGTCTGTGACATCGAGATTGGTGAGCCACAGGGAGTCGCCGTGCTTGGCTTTAAGGTCACCAAGCTGTTCAGGCTTCCTGGCGGTCCCTGCGACCCGGTCGCCACGTTTCAATGCTTGTTGCGTCAGGGCTCGTCCGAGCCCTGTGTTTACTCCCGTGATGAACCACGTCTTCGGCATCGAGCTTCACATCACCCTTCTTTGCAAACTTATGACACACCTTTACGGAAGCCTTTCTAGCCAAGCAGATATCTGCTGACCGATGAGGTCAGGATGATCTTCCTGGACGTAGTGAGAGCCAGCGCCAAGAGCGACCGATTTCGTGTTTTTCAGGTGCGCCCTGAGCCATTTCGCCCGTTGAATTGGAATCAGCGCCCCAGGGTCTGCCCAGAAAAAGAGCTTCGGTATGTCAGTTTCGAGCAGCCATGCTTCATACGCCTGTGCCATGGCCCACGTGTCGGCTGGCGCGCCTGCAAACGGAAGCGCGTTTGGAAATTGGTAGACCGGTTCTCGCGAGGCTGGTTCTAAGAATGGCTTGCGGTACGCATCCATTTCTTCCGGCGTGAGTTTGCGCACGATGGATGCAGGCAAAACTTCTTCGATAAAGCGGTTCTCGTCGATGAGCAACTTCCGTCCCTGATCGGACCGGAAAGCCTGAAAGATCTCGCGCCCTGGCGAGGCGACATCAAGCCATGTAGGGATTGACAGAATGAACTCCATGAGAGCGAGTCCGCGCACCCGTTCCTGGTGACGCCGGGCCCAATCCAAGCCGAGTGCTGAACCCCAGTCGTGCAGAACAAGCACCAGGCGGTCCAGACCGAGCGCTTCGATAAACGCTTCAAAGTACCGGGCTTGGTCCTCGACCCGATACGCGATGTCCGGTTTGTCCGATGCTCCCATCCCGATCAGGTCAGCTGCGATGCAGCGAGCTTTGGGGGCAACGTGAGGGATGATATTGCGCCACAGATACGAAGATGTCGGGTTCCCATGCTGAAACAGCACAACTGGACCCTTGCCTGCTTCAACATAGGCCATCTCAGAGCCAAGGACACTTACCTGCTTCAAGTCACTTTGAATCACTGGTTCTCCTTTGACCGTAGCCTGGCCTCACACCCGATCTCTTATACGCACGAGCGTATTTGCTGCTGAATCTCTTATACGCACAAACGTATTATGTGTCTATGGGACGGCCTTCCTTTTACGAACAGCTCATCTCTTCCGGTGTGGAAACGATCTATCGGCGTGGTTTCGCCACGGTCGGCGTCCGAGAGCTTACGGCCACAGCCGGCGTGGCGCAGGGGTCTTTCACAAACCATTTTGCTTCCAAGGATGACTTTGGGGCTGCTGTTGTGGATCGCTACTCCCTGCAAATCCAGGAGCGTCTCCGGCAAATACTTCACGATCGAAGTCGTCCGCCGCTAGCACGTCTACGCGGCTATTTCGAAAGCATCTTCCAGGAACTTGCGAAGCACGATTGGCGATATGGCTGCCTCGCGGGCAACATGGCCCTTGAAGCTGCCGAGCACAGTGAACTTATCCGCAAGCGCGTGGCAGTCTACATCCATGAGGTTGAGATGGCGTTCGCCGAAGTGCTTAAGGAAGCAACCCAGAGCGGTGCCCTGCTCCCAGGCATTAAGGCGCAGGAGACCGCCGCCGCGCTTCACGAAGCATGGCAAGGTGCAATGCTTCGCATGAAAGTAGATCGTTCGCCTGCGCCGCTCGAACGCTTTCTGAACATTACGTTTCCCGCGCTGCTACAACTTCCGTCAGGCAATCCTAAGAAAATTGCGCACGATAAGCGGGCCTGATCGGGGCGGTGATCCTGAATGATGAGCAGTGTGAAGAATTTACATTGGAATCATCGTGCTACACCGATATTTGGGGGGGATGCTTGCAAGAACTACATTCTAACGCAAGTAACGGAAGACGCGCTTCTCGTCAGTAATGACGGATATTTTCACTGAGGTATACCCATGCGGACGCTGCAAATGTGACATGTTTACGTCGCTCTAGGGTCAGCTTTCGCCTGGCTTCGACGAAGACTCGCCTGAAGCCACCCTTTCAGCTTCCGTGGAGGTTGATTGCTCTCAAGAGGCATGGAAGTGGCGCGCTCAGAAGGGTACCTTGGCTGGCTTCTCGGCCGGGACGGGATGTAAGCCCATGACCAATAGGTAATCTAACAAGCAAAGCCAGCCGAAAAGGTAACCGGCAGTCATTCGGCATCAATAATATTTGGCCGGCATCCTTAATCCGAAATGACGGCCAGAAGTCGAAAGCCGGCATCCGTAGCAGGCATGTTCTTTCGCCGGCAAACGAGCGAGCTCTTGGAGCGTCTGCGGAAAGGCCACCTTGTCGGCGGTACGATCTCCCACCGCGATGAGCAAGGCGTCTGGACGGAGATGACCTGGGTCGACGGACGATTCTGCACGCAGGAAGAGCTGGTTGCCCTAGACCGGGAAGATCGCCAAACGGCGGAACCGGCTTGGAACGCCGCGGAGAGATGAAGTAGGCTTACTGCGCCCAGGATTCGCCGGCGGTACCGGCTACCTCGGTGGGCAGCCACAAGCGGAACACAGTTCCGTGCTTCCGCCCCGTGCTGCTCCTGAACGCGAGCCGCCCCTTGTGCTTGTGAACGATGCGGTTGGAAATCCAAAGACTCAACCCGGTGCCGCCGATGCCCTTTGTCGAGTAGAACGCCTCGAAGATGCGTGGCTTGGCTTCCCGCCCGATGCCCATGCCATCGTCCGCGACGGTGATGACGACGCCCTGCCGCGAGCAGCGCCACTCCGTTCCGGGGCGGCTGCGGATCGTCAGGACCCCTCCGTTGCGCATGGCGCTGAACGCATTGCCCACCAGATTGTTCAGCACCTGCCGGATGTCGCCCTCGAAGGCCGTGAACACCGCGCCACCCGCGTCCTCCAATTTCACTGTGATGGAGGACGCCGGCAGCCGGGTGCTGTAGAGGTCCAAAACATCGCGCACCAGCGCGTCAGCGCGGATCGGCGTCGGGTTCAGCGGCGAGCGATGGAAGCGCAGCGTTTGCGCGGTGATGTGGCTCACCCGCGCCAGCTCGCGGTCCGCCAGCTCCAGATGGTCTCGGCTCGACTGCGGAAGCTCGGGGCTGTTGCGGACGATATAGAGCAAATTAGTGACTGCTTCGAGCGGATTGTTGATCTCGTGCGAGATGGTGGAGGCGAGGCGGCCCACGGCCGCCAGCTTTTCCGACTGCAGCAGCACTTCCTCGGCCAGCTTGCGGTCGGTGATGTCGTGGTTGATGCCGACGACGGAGACGACCTTGCCTTGCGCGTTGCGCAGCGGCTTGCCGGCGGTCGACACCCAGTGCAGGCTTCCGTCGGGCCAGTAGGCCCGGAACTCATGGCGGTACTCTTCGCCGGTGCGCAAAGCGGACGCGACCACCTGCCCGAGCGCCTCACGGTCGGACTCGGGCAAGAGCGCGAAGAACTGGAGCGAGGACGCGACCTCGGAAGGGTGCCTGCCGAGAACCTGCCCTTCCCAGACAACCGCGTCGTGCTCCACGTTCCAATCAAAAGTGGCCGCTCCGGACACCCTCTGAGCCAAGGCGAGCCGCTCCGCTGTTCTTGCCAGGTCCGCCGCGAGCGACTCCTCGCGGGTGACATCCTCGCAAATGCCCGACATCCAAACGCTTTTGTCCGCGCGGGGCGTGACCTTGGCGCGCACGTGGACCCAGCGGGTGAATTCGCCGGCGCGGACGCGGTACTTGGCGTCAAAGGGAGCACCTGCCGCACTGGCGGCAAGCTCTTCCCGGACGCGGGCGCGGTCCTCCTCCGCAATGGCGGCCAGCCACACCTCCACCGGGCCTTCCGGCGCGTCCAGCCCGAACAGGGCGGCCATCCGCGCATCGCCGCCGACGGTGTCGCGGCCCGGGTCGTAATACCAAGCCGCGAGCCCGGCGGCGTCCATGGCGGTTTGCAGCTCTTCCCGGCTCTGCTCAGCCGCTTTCTGCGCTTTTGTCGCTTCACCGGCCAGCTCCACGTTTTCGACCAGCAGCACGCGGCGGTCCAGAAGGATGGCTGCCTGCCGCGCCAGGGCTTCGAGAGCCGAAACCTGCTGCTCGGACAAGGTGCGCGGCTCCTTGTCGATGACGCAAACCGTGCCGAGCGCGTACCCGCCCGCCGCAATGATCGGCGCGCCCGCGTAGAACCTGACCTTCGGGTCGCCTACGACAAAGGCGTTGAACTTGAATCGAGGGTCCTGACGAGTATCTGGGACGACAAGGATCTGCCCGGTTTCGAGCGTGTGCGCGCAGAAGCTGGCCTCGCGCGAGGTTTCTCGCGCGCCCAAGCCTTTTTCCGCCTTGAACCATTGCCGGTCGCCGGACACCAAGGAAACCAGCGAGATCGGGACGCCGCAGATGGCCGCGGCCACCTCGGTCAGATCGTCGAAGCTCTGCTCCGGGGCGGTGTCGAGGATCTTGTAGCTTTCGAGCGCCGCGAGGCGAGCGGTTTCCAGTGTGGAGCGTGCCGGCACGAAAGCTATTCTGCCATAAGGAACTTAGCGGCTGATCAGCGGCAGTTCTGCCTGTCGCGTCCTTGACACAGGCAGTGCGTTTCCGGCGGGCGGATTGCTCCAGCCGAGCCGCGCCCGCAGTGTTCCTCTCCGGTGCTCAAGCTGCTACGCGGCTGTTTTGCAGGGCAGGTAAATGCGGATGGCCGTGCCGCTTCTACCCGGCTTGCGGCAGGTGCGGAGCCGGATCGTGCCCTGATGATCCGTAATGATGCGCTTGGAAATCCAGAGCCCCAGGCCCGAGCCCTGCGGCTTGCCGATCGCGTGCGCCTCGAAGAGCCTGCTTTCCAAGTGCTCCGGGATGCCGGGCCCATCGTCGGCGACAAGCAGGTGAATGCAGTCCGAGCACCGGCGAACCCGGATGTGGATGTGTGCCCCTTGCCGTGCTTCCGCCAAAGCCTCAGCCGCGTTTAGGACGAGGTTCGAAAGCACTTGGAGCAGCTCGCTGCCGACAGCCTCGCACACCGCCCGGGCCGGGCCGCGCCGGTGCAGCTCGATGCCGGCGGTTTGAAGGCGTCCGGCGTGCAGCTTGCCGACCGAGTCAACAAGCGCGGCCACATCGACCTGCGCGGCTGCCCGCTGCTCGCGGTGGAAGGCGAGCGAGGGCCGCGTGACCGCGGTCAGCACCGCGACCTGCTCTTGCAGCAGCCCGAGGTACTCGCGGGCGGGCGCGGTCAGCAATTCCTGCCCGATCAGGTAGGCAAGGTTGGTGACGGCCTCAAGCGGGTTATTTACCTCATGCATGACGGCCGCCGCATGACGGCCGCCGCATGGCGGTTGGCCGCCGAAAGCCTTTCGCACTCTTGCACCGCTGCTTCTAGCTTGTGGACGCGCTCCTCCAGCAGCTCGTAGGTGGGCTTGTCCGCTTCCATGGGCTGACCTCAACCTTTTCTGATGCAGAATGGTTCGCCTTCTAACATTCACCGCTTCTACAGGCCTGTTGCGCTAAAGTACAGGTCTCCGCTGACTCATTGGTAATGAGAACGCTGGACAAACTAAGTGATGCTGAGGATGCTAAGTAGAAGGTCGGCTCCGGCCGATAAGAAAATCAGAGGAGATTGACCATGGCTGAGTTTCACGCGCAGCTGCTCACCATCGAAGGCATGGAACAGGATGGCGGGGTTCGCGGGGTCACGCACGCGCTCGGACTTGTGCCGGGCGTCCGCGTCGCCTCAGTTAGTCCGGGTGCAGCCAAGGTGCTTGCCGAGCCTGCCTGCGAAGGGCCGATCCGTGACGCGCTCGCCTCGGCCGGATTCGCGCTTGCCGCCGCCGAGCCCGAAGCTGTCCGGTCCTGAACAGGGCCGATACCCGTCTTGCTGCGTCTACTGCTTGGGCGGCACCACGGCCTCCTTAGCAGTCTTCGAGAGCCGGAACTTGACGGTCGTCTTGGCCGGGATCTGGATCGGCTCACCCGTGGCCGGGTTGCGGCCTAAGCGGCCCGCCCGCTCGGCCCGGACCAGCTTGCCCAGGCCCGGCACCGTGAACTCGCCCGCTTCCCGGGTCTGCGCGGTTGCGGTTTCGGCCAGCAAATCCAGAAATACGCCGACCTGCTTGGGAGCTATTTCCATGCGCTCGGCGAGCAAGCGGATCAGCTGCCCCTTGGTCATCTTCGGCGCGGCCGGAGCTTGCTCAACCTTGGAAGCCCTGCCCGGAGCCGCCTTCTTTGCTCCGGCCTTCGTCGGAGCTGCCTCTTTTGCTGCCGTTTTCTTTGCTGCCATCCAATCCCCCGTTCTCCCGCCGCTGCTCTGTCCCTCATACGCCGTCGCGCGGCTAAGAACACTCAGCATAGCCGCCCGCATGCGTAGGCAGTCGGCTTGCCTTCGGCGCGGGAAGCCGCGCTCTTAATCAGGTCCGCAGCTGTGCTGCTGCAAGCTGCGGCTCAGCTCGTTGACCAGCACCGTGGCGGCAGCCCGCTCGGCGGCCAGCTGCCTGCGCGCCGCCGGGTCTGCCGCAGAGCGTCCGTACAGCCGTGCTTCGGCTTGCATGGCACGCGCACGCTCCTCGTTCAGGGCTCGGCACACCGGGCAGGGCATGCCGCAGTGTAGCTTCCCGTCAGTGCGCCTGCCCGAGGGCGAAGCGAAGCATCCTGCCGACCGCCCAGAGCCGGGACGGCGGGGCTTGCGCCGGTTCTTCACGAACAGCTGCCCGGGCCAGCTCCGGCGCGGCACCCATCAAACCGGAGCGGGCCAGGGCCGCTTCGTCCCGGCAGACAGGCGACGGGCAGATCCCGTGACACAGCAAGGCCGCGGGCAGGCGCTCGTTGCAGGCCGCGCACGGCTGGAGGCGCGGGCCGAATCCCAAGCGGAAGCGCAGGGCTCGTGTGCTCATCAAAGCTACCTTGGCAAGCCCGCAGCTGGCCGTCAACGGTACCGAAGTACCCGGAACTGTTTCCATGCGCTCTCGGCGGCCCTAAGCTCAGGGGGGAGATGGAAACAACAAGGGAAACCAATGCCCGGCGTCAGCGCGAGTTCCGCGCCCGCATCCGGGCCAGGATAGCGGCCGACCCAGCCCTCAAGCTCTGCCCGCATTGCGGCGGCCCGCATCCAGGCGGCGCGTCCCGCTCCTGCCCGGCCTGCCGTGAACGGGCGCGCACGGCTGCCAGGCGCAAAAGCGCGGCCGGGCTATGCCCGGACTGCGGACGGCCCAAAACGGACGGTACGAAGCTGTGCTGCGCCGCCTGCCGGGCCAAACGGACCCAAACGACGGCAAGGGTGAAGGCTGCAAACAAGGCGGCCGGGCTGTGCGCATGCGGTAGATCTCTCGATCCCGGCTGCGCATCCGTGCGCTGCGCCTACTGCCGCGCCTACCACAAGCAGCGCAAGCAGAACCAAAACAGCAGGCAGTTGAAAGCTTGATTTCGGGACGGCTTATGCGTGTCTCTGCCGCTGTTTTCTTAATGAGAACAAGCTGACCAGAAGCTCTCTCAAAAATGTTCGTTTTTGCAAGAGCTACCTTCACGGCGAGAATAGCGCCTGAATGCGGACCAAACCGGTGCGCCATCACATCGACCAGTTCTCCGGCAACCCGTTGTTCATGGGACGGTTGAAGCCTCAAGCAAGCCCTTCTCCTGAGTCGGATAAGGGACAGAAGCCCTGCCTGGCTGTGCATCACGCTGTAATGGATGGAAAGCCGTGTCGATCCAGGACAGGAACCGCTTTGGGCTGAAGTTGCGCAGGGCGAGCCGGATGAGCAGGCTCGGGAGCACTTCCTCGCCTTGTCCGCCCTTTACGACTGTTGGCGCACCACGGTTGAGGAACGGATGCGGCTTGCGGCGGCGCTTCAGGCCTGCCGTCTGCTCGACCCCTGTTACCTCGGCAGCCCCGCGAGGCCACATCACCGGGCCGCCCGTGTGAAAAGGGAACTGACACGTATTGCGGCGGCGGTGGAGGCTCCCCATTGCGGGCTTCATGCCGGGAGCCGGGCCAAGCGCCGATGTTCGGTTTGCCGCGCCATGGTGCACCCGTCCGCCTGGCCGGAGCATGCCGAGCACTGCTTTCATGTGTGCACACCTTAAGCCGCGAATCAGACAGACACAGGTCCTGCCCTGTTGGTTGAATCAATCTTGGGGGGTTGAACATGCACGTCCGGCAAGGCGGTGTACAGGTTGCGCGGGCTGGAAAACAATGCGGCGAAGTCGCGGTCGCTTTTTCAAAAGCGAACATGATTAAAATACAAGTCACGCTGTTCCACGCGGAAGGAGCCTGCACACTTTTCGAGGGCCGGCCGGAGGAGTGCCCGCCGCTGCCGCGCCCGGGCGACCGCATCCTGCTCGCGGAGCATAGCGTGCAAGTGGAAGGGGTACAGCACAGCTATCGCGAACCTGGCTTCGTGGAGGTTCAGCTGCTCGCTTAAAAATAGTGATTTCTACAACGGAAAGCTAGCTCAAGACTTCCCGCGCATCGGGCAGAGCCCGGCTGTACAGCTCGGCATGGAGCTGCCGGGTGATTGGGTAGCAGTCGCAGGCTGCTGTTTCAAGGTCCTCCCGGCTCAGAATTCTCACGCGGCCCCGCTGGTACTCGATTAGCCCACTGCGCTGGAGCGTGCCCGCGACCACAGTCACCGTAGTGCGGCGCGCACCGAGCATTTCGGCCAGGAACTCCTGCGTCAGCGGCAGCACGTCCTCGCCCGTGCGGTCCGCCGCGGTCAGAAGCCAGCGCGCTAGCCGCTCCTCGGCTTCGTGCAGCCGGTTGCACCCCGCTGTCTGGCTGACGGCCAGCGTATGCTCCTGCACGAACTCGAGCAGGCGCGCCCGCACGTCCCCTCGCTCCTCAAAGGCTTGCTGGAGGTCCGCGAGGCGGATGCGGAGCGCGGCACCTTCAAGCTGCATGAAGCAGTCGGTGGACACGCGCGCCGGGCCGAGCAGGTGCACGGCTCCGACGACGCCCTCGCGTCCGATCAGCCCGACCTCAGCGATGCCGCCGTCGGGCATCGCGGTCACGACCGAGGCGATGCCCGAGGTTGGAAAGTAGGCATGGGTGAGCGGCTGCTGAGAGCGGTAAAGTATGGTGCGGACGGGCAGGGGTACGGCGGTAGAGCGTTCGGTGAGCCAGGCGCGGCTCTGGGGAGAAAGGGAAGACAAGAAGCGGTTTTCCTGCGGAGCGGGCATGAGAGAGGTCCTTTGCTTCAGTTCGCAAAGGACCTCCGCTTGGGAAAAGCTCGGTGAAGGGTCGCGTCTCTGATCAGAGCGCCGGGGTTGTAAACCCGCCGTAGTCACACCCTACCAACAGGCGGGCGCTTCTTGTGTACGGTATTGGGCAGAGCGGGCAAGTAAGCGCAAAATACCTTTTGAGAATCCGGGCTGGACCGCGCCCGTCAAATACCCGCACGATGAAACCGCTTGTTCTCCAATACGGCCATGAAGCGCGCCTGCTCGACACTCGGGGCTGGGTGCTCGAAAGCGCGGGCTTCGCGGTGCGGAGCGCGGCCGACCGGGCGGAAGCGTGCCGGGTGCTCGCCGCCGAGCCGATCGCCGCCCTGATCCTCTGCCACACGCTTTCCTTCGCGGAGCGGGAGGAGATACTGGCCGCAGCGCACGCCCGCAAGCCTAGCCTCCGGAGTGTAATCCTCAATGCAAACGGCTCCGGGCACGCCGGCGACGGCTCGGACCTGGTGCTGCGCAACCTGGCCGGAGCCGGGGCACTGATCGGCGCGGTGCGCCAGGCGGCGCAGCAGGTCGTGCAGCCCGCCTAGCTTTCGCGCCCCCACGTTTCCACCCGAGATTTCGGTAACGTGGAGCAGTCGGGGGTAAGCAGTCCGGTACATCCGCGCCCTCGGTCAAATGAAAGCAGCTCCGTCTCCAGCCGGAGCCGCGTCAGGAGCATCCCACGACATCGGGAAATCTTCTCCTGCTTGGAAGTGCCTTCCGGGCGTTCCTTTCAGGGCGGCGAAGCCGGAAAGGGCGTTCATGGAGGAATTTACTAGCTCCGCGGAGCTGCGGGCGCAGCTCGCGGGCGCGCTGGAAGCGTTGCGCGGGGCCGCGACTCCGCTCGAAGCGCTCGGCTACCTTGTTTACCTGACCGGCGAAAGTGCGGAAGAGCCCGAGGAAGTTCGCAAGTACATCGATCTTGCGGAAGAGCAGCTGGCAGTACTGCGCCGGATACTCGGCCCGGCTTTCAACCTTGCTTAATTAGCTCATCCTGCCGATGGTCTTGGTTGCTGCTCCGCTGTCTGCAACGACCGAGTGTTGAAAACTCAGGGCTGATCTTGGCGGGCCACATCCCGGAGGATGTTTTAGGTCAACGGCTTGCCGGGACAGGCAGGGTGGGCCTTCCAAGGAGAAGGGCCGCGGGCAAGGCAAGCGCCGGCTCCGCGCCGGACATCTACTTCCCCTCCAGGTACGTTCCCTCTAGGTGCATTCCTTCCAGGAGCCGTTCGATTTGAGCGACGGTTCCCCGATGCAGGCGCTTGATCTTCTCCGTCAAGCGAGCCAACGCGAGTTCTTCCTCTTTCAAGAGCTGGCCCCACAGCGCACGGTTTTGCAGCCGCTCCCACATTTCGAGCTCTCCGGGGGAAAGATAGCGGGTCGGGTCGGCTTCGACATTTCCTTCACGATAGGGTGTCGCCACGATGGCCTCCTGCCCCACCACCCTACCCCATCCGGCACGGAACATAAAAGGGGTTATGTGTAGTCGGCACCATCGTAATCTTGGCAGAAGCGAGCGTTTTGTTTATTTCGTTTTTAGTGTCCAACCTTGTATAGGGGTGTACTGGCATCCGCCTGGAGGTTTCCCTTGGCTACCGCGACGATCGATACGCTTTCCATCTCGAACGAGCACGAAGACCGGCAGCAGATCGAGGACCTGCATCGACTGCTGCAACGTGAAGGACGGGCTCGGCTAGTCGGACCTGGAAACGAACCCGCAATCGAACTGCCGGAAGCGGTATACGCGCTGTTGCTGAAGATTCTCGACGATATACGGCACGGGAACGCCATTTCGCTTGTGCCGGTGACTCAGGACCTGACCACCCAAGAAGCAGCCGAGCTGCTCGGCGTTTCCCGCCCCTATTTCGTGAAGCTGCTCGAAGCCGGCGAACTGATGTTCCACTCTACCGGAACGCATCGCCGCGTGTACCTCAAAGATTTGCTGGCCTATAAGGAGCAGCGCGACCGTGGCCGCCGCAGCGCACTCGACCAGATGGCAGCTGAAGCCGATGCTGCCGGGCTTTACGATCAGGTGTTGCTGCCTTCTGAATCGTGACCTCCGGCTACCAAGCGGTTCTCGACGCGTGTGTTCTCGTCAATGCGGCGCTCCGTGACACGCTGCTTCGTGTTGCGGAGCCACCGCGCCTTTATCTGCCTCGCTGGTCGGCTGCCATTATGGACGAGCTCACGAGAACGCTCGAAGGCAAGCTCGGCCTTTCTGAAGCGCAAACCGCGCATCTCGTCGGCCAGCTACGTGAGCACTTCGGGGATTGCTGGGTCGAAGGCTACGAGCCGCTTATCCCTGCGATGCGCAATCACCCGAAAGATCGCCACGTGCTCGCGGCTGCCGTGCGCACCGGCGCGCAAACCATCGTGATCTTCAACCTGCGCGATTTCAAGGCCGAAGCGCTTGCCCCTTGGGACGTAGAGGCGCAAAGCCCGGACCAGTTTCTGGTCCATCAGTTCCATCTCAACCCGGCCGTGGTGTCAGCCAAGGTGCGCGAACAGGCCGAAGAGCGCGGCGGCCTGGAACGGCTGCTCGCAATTCATCAAAGAACGGTTCCCGGCTTTGCGGGATGGATCCGGCAGTACATCGAAAACGAAAGCGCTGAAAGATGAGTTACTTCATTGCCGGTGTACTCATCCTGGGCCTCACCTTTCTTCTGCTTCGGAAAAGAGTCTCCGGCTCTGCATCGCCAAGGCGGCAGGCCTGGTCCGCGACTACTGTTCAGCAGGATGGCCGAAGTCCTCAAGCCGCGCACTCAGGTATCGCTCTTCCAGCAACAAGGGAAATGCTTGCCGAAGAGGAGTCCGCCATGCGGGAAACATTTGCTCTGCTCGAGAGCCGCATGAACGCCTCCGGAGTATTTGTGCCGGAAAAGATCTCCGTGCTCTTGAGTCTTCTGCGCACAGCTTCGCAACCCTTTTCTCGCGTCAACACGAGCGTCGCCTTCCAAGGCGACACCGTTTTGACCGTCGCTGAAAAGAAAGCTCTCAACTTGAACACACGGATGAGATACACCAGGGAATACCTCGCCTTCTTTCTTCCTGAAAGGCTAGCCGGCCTTGAGCCCAAGAGCTTACTGTCCGACATGCATCTGGCTGCTTTTCACGAAGTACGGAACAGAAGGGAGCTTGCAAAGCTCAAGCGTTCCGGCCTAATTCGGCGCGTGGGCATTCTTGCCTGCGACGACGGACGCGATTGCACCCAGGTCCGAAGCGTCCGGAGAACGTTTGCCCTCGATGAAGCGCCCGCCTTGCCGCTTCCTGGCTGCGATGCCCCGTATTGCCGGTGCCTTTATACGCCCATCGTGGACGCTGATCGCCGCAGATAAAGGACATTATCATGTGTAAAAGAGATCAGGGCTTCGCCTTCCGAAGCGCGGCATCCGCTACTTGCCCGGCACTTTCCGGTCGTCGTGTGCGGCCGCTGGCTGTTTCAGCCTCTTTTCGCTGAAATCAAAATATAAAAGAGGTCTATGTATTGCTCGGCAATACTTGGTTTATCAGGCAGAATCCGCCCGCTTGTTTCGTCGTCGCCGGATCGCCCGCCATGGTGTACAGGTACTCGGCCGTCACCACATAGATTAGGAGGCTAATCCGTTATCGCAAGAAATGTTCCTGGTAAAGTAAACTCTTCCAGCCCGAAGATAAGTTCTCCCGCGCGCGAGTTGTTTATGGCGACTTCAATTGAACAAGGGAACTCCGCGGTTGCGGATATTACAAGTCTTTGACTAAAATCCGGGCTGGAAAGACTTATAGCTTTAGCTGATCTCAGCGCCCCTAGATCCCCATAACTGCTGCCTTCCGGATCGCGATATAAAAGTATTCTGCGTTTCGGCTTTAGCAAATCCGTCAGCCCTAATGCTTTTACAGTTTCAACGTAGTCGATTGCGCTCCATCTATCTGAACCGGTTTCGCGAGGTGGCCAAGCCGGTACACCTTGCTTGTCAAGCCAATAGCCATCCGCCTCAAATGAATCCAGGTCGAGGTAGAAGGTTTCTTCGCCACTAACAAGATCAACCCCTTTAGCCACAATCTTGACATTTCCCTTGTCTGTTACAAAGGCCATGTCAGGGCAGAAGCTTTTACGCTTGAAGGGAAGCGCCGGAGCATGAATGATGTTGCTGAATGCCAGCCGATTGATGAGTGCTTCAGGATCTTTCATTAAGGGTCCGATCTTGGAACATGGTTATTTGCATCCTGGTCGTTGAAGTGTACGGTTTCTCCGTTCGGCTTAGGCCCTCGATTAGGCAAGTCTACTCTTGCAGTTCCGTCTGGATATAAGCGGAGTCTGCTGCCGTCATCGGAGACCTGATGTCCAGTTTTTGGATCGGTCGCCACATTCTGTCCTGCTGTTTGGTCAGCAAACGTGTCTCTCGCCGCGTCATGACCTCCCGGCAAATCTGTGTTCGTCCTTGTTCCAGCCTCTCTCGGATTATTGCCCACGAGAGGGCGCGCCAGGGTGGGTTCTGTAGCTACTGGTGTATCCGCCTCGCTCTGCCCGTCGCCAGCGGTCAGAGCCTGCCCGACCGCGCTTGCGGCTGCGCCGATCCGCGACGCATCCTCGTTGAGAACCTGGCCTAGGGTGGAAACGAAATCCCGAATATCCAGGGCGATCTGCCCAGCCTGCTGTTGCGTGATCTGCTGCTGCGGGAAAAAGAGCGGCAGCGGACCCAGCGGAGCCGGAACTGCCGCCTGATGCCCGTCCCGGTCCACGCGGCTGATGGGGTTGTTGCCCACGTAGCTGTACAGGTTCAGCGTTTGCGGGTCCATCAGGTCCGCGTATGGCACCGGCTCGGGGCTTTCGCTCCAATCCGGGCTCATGAACCGGCTCAGGACCGAGTCGAAATAGCGCGCGTCGAAGTAGTCGTTGTTGGTTTCCTGGTCGCGCAGCTTGTCGGTGAAGTGGGTTTCCGTGTAGTCGTAGCCCGGGTTGCAGACCTGCCCGTCGCCGAAGGGACCGCTCATGCAGCTCTCGACGTAGTTGCCCTGCGTGTCCCCGTTCGCCTCCAGTGTGCCCACTTGGTTCACCAGCCGGAACTCGGTCCGCACCCCGCCCGGGCCCGCTGCGCCGATCCAGTCGCCCCAGTGCGTGCCACCGTTGTCGCGCAGCACGGTTCGGACCAGGTTGCCCGACGCGTCCACCGTCGTCGCCAGCTCGCCCGCCATGGTGTACAGGTATTCGGCCGTCACCGCGCCCCCGGTCACCGTCGCCACGCGCCGGCCTTCCGGGTCGTATTTGTATGCCACCCCCTGGTCCGTCACCGCCGCAATCCGGTTTTCCGCGTCCCAGGTGTAGTTGTGCAGCCCGTCCGAAAGCATGTTGCCGGCCGAGTCATAGGCCGTGCCCGGATTTGACGCCCTATTCTGGACCGTCGGCATGTATGCCCACTGGTAATTCGTACCCAGCAGCACCATGTGCGCGGTCTGGTTGCCCCACGGGTCGTACTGGTAATCCTCCGTGTAGGGCGGCAGGCTCGCGTGCATGACCCGGTTCAGCTTGTCATACATGTAGGTGATGCTGCCCTGGGCCGAGTCGTCCGTTTCCATCACATTGCCGGCCGCGTCGTAGTTCCAGTGGTCGGCCAGCACCGTGTAGCCGCTCAGGTTGATGGAGGTGCGGTCCGTCATGCGGTTGCGCTTGTCGTAGCCCGACACCTGCCCATACTGCTGGCCGAGCTCAACCGTGGAAACCTTGCCGAAGGGCGTGTAGTTGAGCGTCGAAAGGACGAACTGCGGATGCGCCGCGTCGGCCACGTCGGATTGGGCGCTGAACAGCTGCGACGCCGGGTTGTAGCTGAACGTCAGGCCGCCGTAGTAGTAGCCGCCGGGCGATGCCGCGTTGCGGGCCGCGTCCAGACCTCGGTCGGCGAAGGCCACGTTGCCGCCCAGGTCGTAGGAGGCATGTAGGTCGTAGTGGTCCGTGCCGCAGGTCGAGGGCGTGCAGGTCGATTTCAGCGTCGTGCGGCCGAGCGGGTCATACCCGTACACCACGGTCGAGCTGCCGTTAGTCGCGTAGGATAGCCGTCCGATGAGGTTGGCCTGCTGCACGCCGGTCCACTTGGGCGAAGCCTGGTCGATGAAGTTCCAGCCCTGAATCGGGGTGTCGTAGGTGTAGGCGACGGCCGGCGTGCCGGACGGATCGTTTGCGTAGCTCTTGCCTGTGACCCGGTTCAGCTTGTCGTAGGTGTAAGTGGTCACCACGCCGCGCGCGTCGGTGCGGGTGCGGACGTTGCCGTTGCCGTCGTAGGTGTAGCCGATCGTACCCGCTTCCGGGTTGGTGGAGGAAGTCAGCCGCGAAAGCGCGTCGTAGCTGAAGCCGCGCTGCCGGTCGCAGGCCGCGCCGCTTGCCGCCGCGCCGCTTGCCGAAAGGCAGCTGCTTGTGTTGCTGCCGCTCAAGCTGCCGAGCTGGTCCGCCTTGCGCAGATTGTCGAACCCGTCATAGGCGTAGTCGGTTTCGCTCGCGAGCGCTCCCGAGGCCGCGTCCGGCTCAATGACCGTGGTCAGCCGCCCGAGCGAGTCCGTGGTGCGCTGGGTGTGGTTGTTGAGTTCGTCGTACGCGTCGGCGGTCGCCCCTTGGAACGCGGCATGGGTGGCGTTGCCGTCCGGGAATTGCGTGTTGGTAACGCGGTCCAGGGCGTCGTAGGTATACGCGGTCAGGTCGCTTGTGGGCGAGCCCCGGTAGGGGTTGCTCACGCTCGCCACCCGGCCCACACCGTCGTACTGCGTGTCCACCGCGGTCGCGCCGCCAGGGTCGCTTTGGAGAACGGTTTGGCTTTTGCGCCCCAGCCCGTCAAGCACGGTTTGGGTGACCAGTGGCCCCGGATTGCCGGAAGCGGACAGGAGCTTGGTCATGGTGACCGTATTCGGCGCGCCGTCCGCATAGGCGACCTGCGTTTGTCCGCCGTCGGCGTAGTTCGTCTGGGTCGTCCGGCCCAGCGCGTCGTAGCCGTAGGCGGTCGCCGCGCCGTTCGCGTCGGTTTCGGTCGCTTTCAAACCACTGCACGATTTGTAGGTGAAGGTGGTCGACGCGCCGTTCGGCATCGTTACCTTGGTCAGATAAGCGCCCGTATTCGTCGCGGGAGCGCACGCCTGGTCGGTCCACGCATCGGCGTAGGAAAGAGCCGTCGTGTTGCCGTTGCCGTCCGTGATGGAAGACGGGTAGCCGTTGGTGTACGGCCCGTAGCCGGTGTTCTGCGTCTGCCCGTCGCTGCCCGCGCGGCTGACGCTCGTTGTGTTGCCGGCTCCGTCATAGCCGTAGGTCGCCTTGACGCTCGCCCCGTACACTTTGTCGGTGGTCGTACGCGTGTCCACCCGGTCGAGCGTGTGCGGGTTCGCGAACGAGGACTCCGGCTTCCAGTTCGTGGCCGCGGCGCGGATCCACGCGCCCCCGAAATCGTAGGTGTCGGCTTCCGTTACGTTGTCCAGCGACACGGTTTGCGTCGACCCGCCTGTCTGGAGGGCGTAGCTTTCCCCATAGGCGTACTGGACGTAGCTGGACAACGGAGACGCCGCGTCGTTGTAAGTCGTCGTGACTTTTTGCGGGAAGCTCAGTTCCGTGAAGTGCGGTGCCGAAGTGTAATCGGTATGCGTGGTGCGCAGGGCCTTGCCGCTTGCATCCTTCAGCACGACATCGGTTTCAAGCGGCGATTGGCTCACCGTGCCGTTCACCGTGAAGGTGTGAACCATCTGCCGGCCGCTCGGGTCGGCGACCGTCATGGTCTGGTTGTAGGCCGAGGTTGTGTCCGCTCCGCCCGCGAAGTAGTTGGACACTGAAGGCGTGTAGGTGGTTTTGTCTTCCTGGGAGCACTGGCCGCTTGAAGACCGGCACTCGTACTTGTTGGCGACCTGGAACATATCGGAGCTGCACTCGACGTACCCCATGTCAAGCGGCTCGTTATAGTCGTTCCATTCGTAGCGGGTGTATCCACCGGCGGGGTAGGTGATCTTGGTCAGGTGCTTCGCGGCGTCGAAAACCACTTGAAAGACGCGCGTGTGGCCGGCGGCGTCCGCAGCGGGCAAAGTCAGGGTCTGCGTGTAGGTTTGCGTGGTGGGTGCGATCGGAGGCGAGTTGCCGTCCGGGGATACCGTGGGCGTGTGATACGGAGAGGTCTCTGTGCCTCCGTTCCACCTGCACTCCGTATTGGGGAACGTCATGGCGGTGGAGCTTGCCGGACCCGATGCGAGCCCGCTCAGCGTGATGACCCGCTGGTCGGCGGCGCTTGTCGAATTGGAATCGTTGTAGGCGATCGAATCGCCCGGTTGGCCGTCCGCTGTTTGCCCGAGGTGGAACGTGATCTGGCGGCCCAAGGTGTCGGTCAAGGTCGCCGTGGATACTCCCACTGTCGGGCTCACCTCGTTGACGCTTACCGTGTTGCCGTTCACATCCACCATGCGCATGGTGCGGCTGTCCCAGTTCGCCTCGACCTGATTGCCTGAACCGGTAGCTCCCGGCGGGATGTTGGCGTATATGTCCTTATAGGTCGTGAAGTGGTACTGCGTTCCGTTCTTCGCGTACACGACGATGTCGCTTGGGTTGTTCGTGTCCAGCTTGTAGAAGGAGCCGTCCGTCGCGTCGGAAACCTGGATGATGCCGTAGCCGCGGATTTTGTTCTGGCTGCAGGAAGACGAGTTCGTGAACGTGTGGGGCGTCCCGCTCCAGTCGCTGAAGGTCCAGTTGGTTACGCAAAACACATGGATATTCTCTTCGGGTCCCTCGGGACCGTTTTGAGGAATCGCACCCGTGTATTCGGTGCTGTTCCGCAAGCGGGGAAGATTTACGGCCACCAGGGGAGCGTTCGGGCCTGCGAAGACTTCGTTGTAGGCGAACGTATCGACCGGAACGGGATAGCCGTCGCCCGTGTTGACCGACCCTCCCACGGATTTTTTTTTTTAATTGTGCAGGTAGTTGATGTAGTATTTGTTTATGTTCGGCAGCGTCCAGCCGCCGCGCTGCGGGATCTGGAGCAGAGGAATGAACAGGTGCAGCGCTCCGTTGGCCAGCGTCACCTGCTCGTTCGTGCCTTCCGTGGCGGCCTGCGGCAAAATCCCGATCGGTGAAATGGTGTTGGGACGGTTGTCCGGGACCACGGGATCGGGAACCCGAGCACCACCGGGTTGCCGTACTTGCGGTTCTCGGTCACAGCGGTGTGGAGCTGCGGGAGCTTGTTCAGGCTCGCCAGCTCGTCGAGCACGAACCAGACCGGCTTCGCCTGATTCCGGCAGGGCTCCATCATGCGCAGGATCAGCAAGTCGAGCCACGCCGAATGGAGCGGCAGTACCCGCTCCCGCGCCGACGGCCGCGAAGCGAGAAACACCCACCGGGTCCGCTGGAAGCGCCACTCGCCCGTGACGAACTTCTGCCGTGTCCCGTCCTTCTCGGGCAGCAAATCGAGCGAGTCGGCGATCATGTTCAAGCTCGCCAGCACCCCGGCTCGCTGCGGCCCGGCCTTCGCGTCAAGGTACGCGGCCTGGGGCGTCCCTTGACGCCTCCCGTCGATCTCCTCCGGGTTCGCCATCCACCCCAGCAGCTCGGCGGCCGACGGCCGGCTCCTGAGCAATCGTGAGAGCACCCGGCGCGGCGCGTCCGTGAAAAAGCCATGCTCATGCTCGCGCTCCGGCAGCATCGCGGCGGCGATCGCCTCCGCGTTTTCAGGCTGGAACAGCTCCTCCCGGAGATCCCAGTACGGGCACCGCTCGTCAAGCGGATTGAGCAGCAGGTCGCCCCGCTCGGGCCGGTAGAACTCTTGGGTGAACTCGCCCGCCGGGTCGTACACCACGGCCGCCTCGCCCCGGCGCTCGACCTCGGCGAGTATCTGCCGGATGGCGTTCGACTTGCCGCTTCCCGTGTCGCCCATCAGCAAGATGTGGCTGGATTCCAGCTTGCGCGGAATGCAGAAATTCGCCCCCGGCAGCCCCCATTTGCCCCGCAACCGGAGCCGGATGTCGTCGCCTTTCCGGCCCCGATTCCATCTCCAAGCCGACACCAACTCCGGGCCCTTGGTCCTCCGGCCGTGCCGCTCTTCGCCTTTCGACCGCCGCCCGGCCGCGAGCGCGAGCAGCAGCACCGCTGCCAATCCGAAGGCAGGCGTGGCCAGCATCCGCGCTGGCCTTTCCCCGTCGAAGAAGTCCCTCTGGACCGCAGCCGCGTAAAGCGCCGGGCGCTCGGCTGCCTTCACGATTTCAAGCCCCGCCCAGCCCTCGGCCCGCGCCTCGGAGGACAACTCCAGCGGCAGCTCCGGCCGGCCGGGAGTCTCGGCTCGAACTACGTCCGGCTCGCGCGCGAGCTCGGGGCTGCGCCCCGGCGCGGTCTTGTACACCCACGTAACGGGAAAACTCCGATCCCGGCCCGCACCCTGGCTATGGGCCGCTGCCCGCTCCAACTCCCCGCTCATCGCCGCCGCCATGTAGGGGGCGATGTACTGCTTTTGCAGCGGGTTCAACGTGAGCATGAACCAGCCGGAGAACAAAAGCGCGAGCGCGAAGGGGAGGACAAAGAGCAGCGGCACGAGAAGCAAAAGCCATGGGAACCCGCTGCCCGGAAACCGCATCGGATGCGCCGTCACTTCGCCTCCGGACGCGCCGCCGCAAGCCCGTGAAGAATCTCCTCGGCCTTCCCGTGCTTCACCGCGTCGGCGTGCCGGGCGATCTTACGCACGGTCTCCTCGGACAGGTCGGAAGCCGCCGCGATCAGGTTCTGGGTGAGCGAGCGCAGGGCCAAAAGCTCGGCCAGCAGCACCGGGTCGGGCGGCGGTTGCTTGCCCGGCGCGGGCCTTCTCAAATGCGCGAGCGCCGCGTCGCGCAGCCACTCGGCGCAGGTCTTGCCCGCGCCCTCGGCGGCTCGCTCGACGGCTTCCATTTCTGGCTTCGGCAGCCGGGTCGCGATGGTTTTGCCGCGCGCGGACGGCTTCAGTTCCGGGGTTGCGGACGGAGCGAGAAGCGGGGCGGGAACGCGGGAAAGGCTCATCGGATGCGGGGCTCTGCGTGAAGGGAAACGGTAAGGGAAATGCGCGCGGGCGGTCAACTTTCTGCGGTATACAACTGTTTACCTTGGTAAACACGGGTAAACCGGAGCAGCTAAGTTACTGATTTCAGATACTCCGCTTCGGGCTTCCCGCGTTTCCAGGCGGGAACCGCCCGGTTTATACCTGTTTACCAAGATTCCAATTGGAATCTTTGGAGGGCTAAGTTGCTGTTTCCACTAGGGTTCCTATTGGAACCTTCCGGTACACAGGCGTTTACCCATCGGGGATGGCGTGTCAGAGCTTCTTCCGCTGCGCAGCAGCGCGAGTTTGCTCTTCGCACTGCAACGGAACTGCACGGGAACAAGCACCACTCCGCGCTCGGCTCGTGCGCGCAACGTGCATGCTGCCGCTGCGCTCGGGATGCTGCGACGCGCACAACGCGCCTCGGTTCGCAAGCAAGATGCCGCGCGGTTTTCGCTCCACGGCGCGCACGATCTCCGCTTCCCTCGCCGCTCGCTTCCGCACCGGCTCTCAGTCCCAAAATGGGAATCGCAGCGGCGGAAACGTACTCGGCCTTGCTCGGCGCGATGCTCGCTGCGCATCTCTTTTGTTTAACGGAGGCTCCCATGTATCAGCCGCATGCCGCGTCGTTCCTGCCGCACATCAAGCACGTTCGCCACACCCCCGAAGGCCTGCTTGTCGAGTTCGATCAGGGCTCGACCTTCCTCTACCAGACCAGCTTCCTGTGGGACATGCGCGACTTCGAGGGCGATGTCCCGGTGGATGTCGCGCGCGGCCTGGCTTCCCCTTCGCCGACCATTCACTAGACAGCGGCAAGCTTGCCTCGCATGAGATCGGCGCGCACACAGCGGTGCCGGTGGTACGCTTCAGCTCTGCACCGCAATGCTGCTTGAACACATGCTTGCAGTGCGTTTCCGGGAGATTGCGAATGACTCTTTAGCGGTGTGCGCCGCCGCTCTGTCTTGCAGTCAAACTTCACAAAACAGAGCGGCACAGCACTCATGTTGTGCGCTCTTTATGGATACGCTGAGCGCTGTTCCGGCAGAGGCACCGTGCCATCAAAGATGCCGCAAGCTTCTCCCAAACCTACTCAGATCCTGAACACAACACCATCTCAGCTCGCAACTTTGCCCTACTCCGCCCGCAGCGCGTCGACGGGGTTGACCGAGGCGGCGCGCCGGGCGGGCAGCGCGCTTGCCGCCAGCGCCGACGCGCCGAGCACCAG
>CAXTUV010000002.1:0-33384 GCA_964247445.1 uncultured Acidobacteriaceae bacterium
GGGCTGTGCCGATCAGCAGCGCGGCTCCGCTTACCGGCTTTCCGCTTTGATCGACTACCCGGCCGTGCAGGATGGAGCCGCCGAGGACGCCCGCTCCGAGCGGAGCCTCAACTTGGCCCGCATGCGTGAGCACCGTTCTGAACTGAAGGGAGTAAAGCGTGGTGCCGGTCGGGCTCACGGTGCTGGACCCGTGCGCTTCCAGGCCGCGCGGAAGCCGCACATGTGCGTCGAACAGCAGCGAGTTCTGGAAAGGGTTACCGGGCCGGTTCGCGAGGTAAAGCAGCTGGTAGTTCACCTCGAAGCTGTCGGAGCGCAGCAGGAGCGCGCCGCCGTGCGAAAACGTGGCGCGCCCGGCCCCGACGTTCACGCTTTCGCTCACGCGCAGGTGCGGGTCTACCTGCAGATCTGCTCCGTTGATCAGGTTGGCTGTATGCGCGTCTTGCGGCTCCAAGCTGCCGAAAAAGGCTTCCGTCCACTGCAGGCGGCCGAAGGTGCGCTCAAAGGAGGCAGTCGCCGCACGGTTTTGCTCTTCGGAGCTGTTCAGCGGGCGAAAGCTCGACTGGAACAGGTTAAGGCTGCCTGCAGCCGCGCTTCCGCGCACGCTGAAAGATACATCGTTAAGTGTGCTCCGGCTCTCGGCGGAAGTGTTGCCCTCTGGGGCGGCGGGCAAAAGATAGTTCTGGTGCAAGGCGGAAAACGTGAGCCTCCGCCCCGGCCTGTACTCGAAGGCGGCGTTGTCGCGCACTGCTTCAGGAATCAGCAGCCCATCTCCTCCTCCGCGCTCAAAGGTGCCGCCCGCGGCGATGTAGGCCAGGCGCAAATCGAAGCGGCACTGTTTGAAAACCGTACTGAGGGCACCATAGGGCGCTCCGCCGCCGACCCCTCCCGTGAGCGCGACCGCAGCTGCCTCTGAGCGCCGGCACTCGAGGCTTTCCAGGCCGGTACGGGTTGTGGTGAATAAAGCTGTCGTGGTCGAAAAGCATTTTGAGCCCGCCGGCTGCCGCCACTGCCCGAACAGCGCCGGCCCGCTGAGGCTTGCCGTCCGAAACAGCGGGCTGCCGCCGTCTTGCGCAGTTTCCCCGGCGAACCCGGTGAAGCTGCGTTTCTTTTCCAGAGTGCGTGTGAGTCCCAGCCCGCTCCCGAGCAGTATGTGCCCCGCATCGAAAAGGTCGGTCGGGAGCTCCAGGCTGAAAGCCTGCTGGCCCACAGCCAGGGTGCCGCTGTCCAATTTTTGGACCGCCGCGCCGCCGAAGCTGGGGCGCCCCGCGAGCAGGCCGGCTCCGAAAGACGAGTCCACCCGCTCTCCATGGAACAGCACGCTCCCGCCCTGCGCGCTGTAGGCGGTGGATGCGCCTCCTGTAATCTCGACCACCTGCGCCCTCCCGAACTCCGCGCAAAAGCAGACCGCGAAGATCGCCCGAAGCCAAAGTCTCGGCATCGGCCTTACCTGGCAGCCTCGACCGGGAACTGGAGCGAAAACCGATCAAACTCAATCGCAACAGTCCGCGGCGGTTCGGGCGCGCTCCAATCCAATGAGAGGGCGCGCTCGGAGTGCGGCAGCAAAGGAAACCCGCCGGCGGACGCCGAACTGCGGACGCCGGTAAGCTCGACCGATTGCGCCCGGCCGGCCATGCCGCTTTCGTTGGTGATCCGGCACTCCACCTTGTGCGCGGCCGGGTCGAACCACGCTTCTTTCACCTCCACCGCTTCCTTGCTCAATGGGCGCTTCTGGTAGAGGTACACGGTGTGGGGCAGCATCACCCGCACGGACAAGCCCTTAGCGGCCTTCGCCGGCGAGAAAGAAGCGTAGACCGAAAACCAGGCCGGAGCTGCATCGGCCGTTGCTTTGTAGAAGACCCGCGCCGTTTGTCGCGGCTCCAGCCGAAAGCTGGTCGAGGAAAGTTGAAGATGGATGGAGCTGTCGAGCGGCCGGAACTCGGCCACCCCGTCCGGGCGGATGCTGAAGCTCTTCGGCTCCAGCACAACCATGGCCGCGGCGAGCCCGGTGTTGGACACCTCGAACGAGCCTTCTCCGTGCTCGGTGTACTCGGCGATGAGCGGCTGCACGGTCTGCGCACCGGCGCGAAAGGTGCCGACCGCGCTGAGTACACCTGCAAGTATAAGAAAGACAGTGGTTTGTAAGACGCGCAGGTACCGCAAGCTATGGAAGCATCTATCTCCCATGGTAAACCTCAGTGTAAACGTAATAGCCGTGCTTTTTCTTCAGCACTTACAAGGTGAAAATGCGTGTAAGTCGTTCTTCCTACAAAGCTTGCGCCTGGAGGTTCAGAATGCCGCTGTAGCTGCCGGCAGGCAGCTGCGGCTGCGCGGTCAGGTTGATTTCCAGGTTCAGGTTGTCGGTGCGCGTGGCCGAGCGCGTAGCCGAAGACAGTGCTTGGGTGAAGAGCTGGAGTCCACCGCCCGATGCGCCGAGCGCTCCGGATTGCGTAAAGGCGGTGTAGGCGGTCGGCGAGCCGGTCGGAACCGTGCCGTAAACCTCGGCGCTCGGGATCGTATTGGGCGTCGACGCGCCGTCCGTAAGGGCTGCGGCGGGCGTGGCGAACCAGGCAAACAGCGCGACATTGGCCCGTGAAGCCCTCACAAGCCATGTGGTCGTCACCAGGATCGGCGCGGAAGCGACCGCTGTACCGCCGGGGATGAGCGTGAAATTCACGTTGCCGGGCGTCGCGGAAACGCTGAGCACCTCCGGCAGCGTGGCATTCAGCGTCACCGTGGCGGCGCTGGAATTCAGCTGCGCCGAGCAAGCCTCAGGGAGAAACAGGGGCAGGGCGCACACGCTTGCAATCCATGCAAGCCGGACAACCCTGCGAACAGCGGAGCAGTGCGGCATAGAAGACTCCTGATAGCAAATTGATTTAGTCTGCGGCTTCTGGCTGCCGTCATTGGTATAGCACCGGACACTTATCGCTGGTAAGAGCCCCCGAGTTTAAGGCGGCACTTAAGTAACAGCGCGGGAAACAAGTTTAGATTTAATCGCGGCAATGTTTGCTAAGTGATTCACTTATGATGGCTTTGGCGCGTAAGCAGTGCGTGCCGTCAGCGTCGGCTTGGGCGCGGCAGTGTTTTAATTTCGGCCAGAGCACATACGGACTTGACTTCCCTGGGGCTGGTCGGAGGGCTCCCGCTCCTCAAGAATTCACCTGGTAAGAGTAGGGGTAGGGCAGAGGGCAGCTTCAAGTGTGCCGGCTCGGCTGCGGGTCGTTCCCGGCGTACCGGGCGCGCCCGCCGCTACAGTTTTCAAGGGCATCTGCCGATATGCCGGGTGAGGAGATCAACCATGGCTTACACATCGGACGACGCAGGCTCGGCTATCCACGAAAGCCTTCCGCCGCTTCAGATGGGCAGCAAGCTTCTGCCGCACATGCGGACTTTGTTCATGATGCTGGCTGCTTTGTGCGGTGCAGCGTCGCTGACGCTTGCCTACCAGCTGCCGATCGCAGCCGCCATCGCGCTGCTCGCAATCATGCTGGGCTGCGCGTACTTCTATGCAGAAGCACCGTCAAGGTCGGAAAAGCCTGCCTCGAGCATCTTGGATCGCTTTTTCTTGATTGCCTCGGTGTGCATGGCTGCTTCGTTGCTCATCAGGGACGACGTCCGTTGGCACTCGACGGCTACGGCGTGTGCGCTCCTTTTCTTCTTCATCGGGAAGCGTTTCGAGGAAAAAGTTCTTGCGCAGCGGAGCACAGGATTCAGCATCGGCTGAGGGCTCTTACCTGCGGGCGCATTGCAGCTGGGTACGCCAAGGCGATGCGGAGCCAGTGCGGCCTTGGCCATACTGCTCTCGAAATTTGCCCGTTCCGAGCCTACCCCATAACCGGCACACCTGCCGGTAATGGCTGCCGGGCAAGGGTGCCGGGCAAGGGTGCCGGGGCAGCGTTCCTGGCGTGTGAGAATAGATGGTTCTCACCCGCCAGCAGAGTAAAATGAAGCCATGCGGCAAACCGGCTCGTTTCTTCCCTCCTACGGAACCCTGAACGGCAATCAAGTCCTAATTGAGCAAGATTCCTCCTCCCGGCTGCTCGGCAAGGTGCTCGGCCTGGTGAGCGCCGCCTTCGCGCTCGCCGCAGCCGGCAGCTGGGTCTCGCTCGCGATCGCGCCCGGCCTGGCGACCCTCATCCTGCTCATCAATTTCGCGACCCTCTTCGCCATCCGCGCCGTGCGGGCGAACCCGGCCCGGCAGATCACGCTTCTGTACCTGTTCGCGCTCTTGGAAGGCGTCGGGCTCGGGCCCACCATCGCGCGCTACCTCCACCACGGGGGCGCGCACCTGGTCGGGACCGCGGCCATGACGACCGCGGTCGGCCTGGCCATGCTCGGGACGGTCGCGTATGCCGTCTCGGTGAACTACCGCAAGCTGCTCGGGATCGCCTCGTTCCTGCTGATCGGCTTGATCGTGCTCTCGCTCGCCGCGGCCTTCTTCCACTTCGTCCGGCCCACCACGCTCGACTGGCTCGTGCTCGCGGTGTTTTCCTTACTTACGGTCGGGGACTTCGCGCGCGTCCGGGCCGGGGGCGGCGGGGCTACCGCGCCCGAGCTCGCGCTCTCGATCTTCCTCGACGGAGTGAACATCTTCCTGGCCGTGCTCAACCTGTTCGGCAGCCGGAGCGAGGACTAGCCCCATGCAGCGGGGCAGGGAGCAGGAAGGGGCGCGGGGCGGGGAACCGCCCGCGCTCCGGCCCGCCGCAAGTGGGGATGCTGCGCCCGAACCTTTTATAGACAGAACGGCGGAGCGGGCCCGGGCCTACGCGCGGGCAGCGAAAGCGCCCTCGACCCTTAGGGCCTACCGCGCGGACTGGCGCGACTTCACCCTCTGGTGCGAAGGCCGCGGCACCCAAGCGCTGCCGGCGACGCCGGAAACGGTCGCGCTCTACCTGGCCGACCGCGCGGAAACGCACCGGCCCGCCACGCTCGCCCGCCGGCTGGCCGCGATCGCAAAAACCCATGCCGCAGCCGGGCATCCCTCGCCCGCCTCGTTGAGCCACCTCGCCGTCGGGGAAACTCTGAAGGGCATCCGGCGCACCCACGGGGTCGCCCAGCAGGCCAAGCTGCCGCTCGTGACCGCGGACATCCAGAAGCTGCTCGCGCATCTGCCGGGCGAGGGCGGGGGAGGGAAGGGGGCGCTGGCCGCGGCGCGCGACCGGGCGCTCCTGCTCCTGGGCTACGCGGGCGCGTTCCGCCGCTCGGAGCTCGCCGCGCTGCGGGTCGGGGATCTGCTCTGGGTCGAGGAAGGGCTCGCCGTCCGTATCGCGCGCTCGAAGACCGACCAGAAAGGGGAAGGACGGAAAGTCGCCCTGCCCTGCGGCCAGCACCCGGCCAGCTGCCCCGTGCGGGCGCTTGAAGCTTGGCTCACCTCAGCCGGGATCGACCGCGCGGCCGCCCAAGCCCCGCTGTTCCGCGCGGTCGACCGGCACGGACGGCTGCTCGCGGCGGCGCTGCACCCGAACTCAGTCGGCGAGATCGTGAAGCGCGCCCTGCGCCGGGCCGGCTACCCGGACGAGGCTTACGGCGGGCACTCGCTCCGCGCCGGCTTCGCCACCCAGGCCGCGCGCTCCGGAGCCTCGGCCTTCGCCATCATGCGCCAAACCGGACACCGCTCGGTGGCCACCGTCGCCCGCTACGTGCGCGAGGCCGAGCTGTTCCGCGATACGCCTGCGGGCAGGCTTGGGTTGTGATGGACATCTGTGAGCAGGGTGGTTCGGCCGAGGACTGCTCTCACCCTGGTACCCAAATGGTAGGCAGGCGGACGCGCAAGCAGCGCATAGGTGATTGCATTTGGGTGACCCGCATACAGCTGTTGTATAGATGTTCGAACCATACAGCGAGTGGGCGTTTTGGCTCGGTCCCGCAAGCGTAGGGATCTGCCGCGCTGCAAGGAGTCGATACCGACAGGGTTCAAGTTGCATGGCGTGGATTGAACCAGCTCTGGAACTACGACCCTCGCATTGTTCCATATAATCGCTAAGCATAGGCTATAGGCGTAGAACGGGTAATCTGCCGCACCCACCTGCTCCGGCTGAAGCTTCTTGCTTCGCGTCGTACGTTGCCGTGCTCTCTTTCAGCAACTGGCACATTCAAGCCGAGCACTTAAAAAAGTGAAGGCAGGGAACCAGGCGACCTTGCGACCAGGGCAGCGACGGCGGACCGCACTGCGCCCAGGTTTCCGGCCGATTAAGCCGGAACTTCATTCGTCTCGCAGGAAATTCATGCCAATCACGGTAAAGCGTTACGACTATAAACCTAGCGGCACAGCTCAGGTAAGCTCGCCGCTATGCTGCAATCCTTCATCGATTTGCGTGCTGCTCAATTTACCAAGGTCGGCAGTGGGATTACTGCTATCTTGGCCTTCTATTGTGTCGGCATATTGCCGTCCGAAAAGTATGTCGGCACATCCATAACTCTGCACATCCTCAAGCTCTACGGAAAGCGCGGTGTCTCTCGCTTTCAGGGAAACAAAGAGCTGCGCGTCTGCCTCTTGCAAGCCAATTTGATCAAGACCGGCTATAGGACTCCTTTCAGTTATTTTGTGTACCAGTATCCAGGTTAAAGGAAAAACAGGAATAGTTTCATGCACCAGAGCTAGGTTATGAAAACTTCGCTTCACGTGCCCGGAAGCATCGCGGTTACTTAGTAAAATTGCAAACTGAGCGCGCGCGCTCGTGAGCAGGCTCAAACGCCCGTTGGCCACGCGTACCATTAGTGCTGGTGAGTCGCCCTGCCGAGCGACAACGGCGTGATCCGCAAACTTGAAGCTCGGCTTCGGACGGGAAAAGCGGACAAAAAGTATGCCGGTAAGTATAGCTGTCAGAATTATGCCTAAGTCAATTTCAATTGAAGCCACGACGTGCCCATAAGTCGATGCCGGACTCATCTCTCCATATCCAACCGTGGCCAAGGTTTCCACACTGAAAAAGTACGCATAGAGTAGATTGCCGGGCGGCAACTTATCCACCGCACCGGGCCGAAGCAGGTAAAGCCCCGCAAAGACGACATGAAAAGTTGACACACTGCCCAAAGCAAACAGGAAAAACCGAGGCCATGACGTTGCGACAGCGTGAAAGTAAGGATCCCTTAAATCGAAGCGGGTAGCTCCACGCTTTCGAATCGTTTTTCGAAGGCCTGGAATATGGATAATGTCGGAGGGGTCGCGCGGCTTTGCGGGCGTGCGTTTCATGGTCGTTGCTTTGCCGGTGCGCGCTGCTTTTTGCGTTGTTCAGTGAGCACTGTAGATTGATCCGATGCAAGTAGCGGCAGCACGTTGCCGGCAAAAGTGTGAACTCTTACTCAGCTAGATTGGGAGCTGGCGTAGCATCCGTCGTGCGGAGCAGGACGAGCTAGAGTTAGCGTCGAGCGCACACCGTGCAGAAAGATGGCTACCGTAGTTCGCACTCTAGCTTCTGCTTCCGCGATAGACGGCGGGGAGCGAAGCTCAATCACCGCCTCAAGATGAACATTGCCGCGAAGCATTGCAATAAACTGCGCTGCTGCACGTTGACAGTTTGGGATGCATGCTTCACCCCGGGCATTTGCAGCCTTCAAAACAGTAGTGAGCGCGGCAATCGCTGGCTTGATCCCGAGTTCGCTGTAGACTAAGGCCGCCTGGGGAAAGCGCTCCGCTTCAATTACAGAGGTGTGGCAAAGCTGGAGGAGCGAAGGATCCATAATGGCGAAAAGCATATTGCGGCCCAGGCTGGTCAGCACATCTTTTAAAGGCGCGTTCACGATCTCCGGGCTCAGCTTGAGCGCGTCCGAGGCTTTGTTGCCGACCAGCTTGGTGAACTGGTCGACAAGCAGCTGCTCGACATTCTCATGCTTCACGCCCTTTTCCCGGGAAAGCTGAAGGTAAAGCCCGTGGGGGGTCCAGGTGCGGCTCGCACGCCCCAGCACGAATGAGGCGAGCACCGCGCAGTTGGACCAGCCGCGGGCCTGGTTTCCATGTCCGGGCACCGCTTCGCGAACGCGCAGAATGTCGCCGGATGCACCCCATCGCAGGAACTTCACGGCATCGGCCGAGGGCAGCAGAGTCACCATGAGGCGGGTCCACCAAGGCTCGACCAGGATCCAGCTGGCCGTGTCGGTGGGCCGCATCGCGAACACATGCTTGTGTCTTGCGTTGACAAACCGATGCCACCATTGCTTTTGGAGGCCGGGCACAAAGCAGATCAGCCAATCGGCCGGTTCGACCGTCACCAAGGAGCCGTATTCATCGACGCTGTGCGAAAGGTCATCCGGAACGCCGGGCACGATGTCGGGCGTAGCGCACCGGGCCGCGTTGCGCTGCCGCCAAATGCGTTGATCCTGCGTTTCAAGACTCTTTTGTTTCATGCGCGGACCTCGGCGGGGCTGCAGCCCCGAAGAAAAAGCTCAAGTGCGGCGTGGACAGCCTCCTCGGAGGAGGCATATGCGGTGAGCTCCTGCGAGTGCAACGTCAGCTCCAAGTAAAGCGGCTCCCGCAGCAGCCCCATCAGGCACTCCGCAGCATACCCACTATTGTCGACGGCCAGTTTGCCTTGAACCTGCGCTTCTTCCAGGTAACGCCGGAGCACGTCGGCAACCGATGCCAAGCCCTCATCGAAAATGCGCCGCCGCACCGCGCGCTGGCGCGAACCTTCCGTCATGGCGACGCGCGCGAAGCCGATCAAGACCGAGGAATACGCCTTATGGATGCCATGGGCGAACTCCGTCAAGGGGCCGCGCACATCACCGAGATCGCCTCCCTTATCCAGCTCTCGGCGAAGCGGCCGCGATACCTCGTCGGCTTCGCGTGCCGCAACCGCGACGGCTAAATCGTACAGGTCTGGAAATTCAGCATTTACCTCCTCCAGCGGCAAACCGCTTTGTTCGACCACGGCCTGCATCTCGGTCGCCGCCCGTTTCTGCTCACCCAAAACTCTGGACACCTCACGCACGATCTGCTCGCGGCGGCCTGCGGCGCTTTTATTGCTCCCATTTGGCTGCATGGTTTCTCCTTATCCGCGTCCGGCTCAGGCTTCCTTGCCGAGCTCCGCCAAGCGTTTTTTGCGCCAGCGGGGATAAATAATTTCAAGGCAGGCTGCGATCGGAATGGCGACGAGAAACAGCTCAAACAGCACTAAGAACGCGGAATTATAGCCGATTGCCATTGCCTGCGTTTCCAGCCTTTGCGACAGGCTGCCCGCTGCGGCGTGTCCGGCGGAGGAGGCGTCCAGGCCCCTGGCGCCCAGCGCGGTTCCCGCGGTGCTGAGCCAGTCTGAAACCCTGCCGCTGGTCATAGTGATGTGCGAAGCGAAGATGTTTTGGCTGAGCGCCGCGCGGTGGTGAATATACGTGGTGAGTCCGGCGGTGCCGATAAGGCCGCCGAACTGCCGGTCGGTATCGAAAAGTGCGATGCCTGTGGTCACGAGCGAGCTGCGCATGTCGCGCAATGCGATTAGGGTCAGCGAGATGAACAGAAATCCGAGCGCCGCTCCGCGAAACAAGAGGGGGGCTGTCAGGTCTGCGCTCCCGCTCGCGGCGCTGGAGTGGGCCAGCAGCCACATCCCGGTCATAAAGCACCCCAAACCGAAAGGCACCGTCAGCGCGGGATTGGGGTCGTACTTTTGCAGAACGTAAACGGAAGCCGACAAGCTGCAAACAAACATAATGCCTCCCGGCACCAATAGCAGACCCGCATCGGTCGGCTGGAAGTGCAGTACGTCCGTCGTGTAGGTGGGAATGATCGCGGCGCTGCCGAAAAGCGCGATGCCTGCGATAAACGCGAAGGAAGCCCCGAAAGGAAAGCCTTCCGTCAGGAAAATGCCCGATTTGAACACCCTGGCGTCCTGAGGTAGGTAGAACTGGCGCACGATGAAAAGAGCAAGCGCGGTGAGGAAACCGACGAGCGTCCAGGCGATGCGTGGCGCGGTGAACCAATTCCAGCGCTCGCCCCGGCTTAAGAAGTACACCATGCAGTACAGGGCGGTGAGGTACAAAGGCGCGCCGATCCAATCAAACGGCACCCGTTTTTCCGTTGCAATTCCATGGCTGTCGGCGTTGAACATCAAAAGGAGCCCTGCCGCGAGAAACAGGAGCGCCGTGCCGAAAAGCCAAATCCAGTTATAGCTGTCCGCCAGCCAACCTTGGATGCCCGGAATCACCGTGGCCGGCGTGAGCACGGCTCCAAATGTAAACAGGCCCTGCAGTACCGGCTGGCGCGCCCGCGGGAATGCCTGGAACAGAATGCCCTGGCCGGCGATCAAAAGTGAACCGCCCGCGAAGCCCTGAAGAACCCTGAGAACGATTAACAAGTCGAGGTTGGAGGTAAGCATGGCCAAGCCGCACAATGCGGCCAGCGCTCCTGTCGAAAGGCGTAGATAAGTTTGAATCGCAACCCGCTGGAGGATCCACGGCGTTAGGTAAAAGGAAAAGAACTGGGTTGCGGTGAAGGCCATATCTAGCCACGCGAACTGGTCCTGGTTGGCGTGGGTGTCGCCCAGCAGCGTTTTCTGTCCGAATGAGGTGAGCGAGCCCACCATCTCCTCGCCGATGGCAGCGAGGACGATGCCGTAAACCAAAAACCAGCCCGGCGCACGCGAAAAGGCCCGCACGGGAGCATGGACCGGCTTAGCCTGCGTCGCGGTCGCCATCAGCGTACCGTAACCTTGACCACCGCGGACATGCCCGGTGCGAAGCGGCCCTCGAAGCCCCGTACGCTATCCGGGTCCAAAAGAATTTTGACCGGGATGCGCTGCACTACTTTAATGAAGTTGCCTGTAGCGTCGTCCGGCGGCAGAAGCGAAAAATCGGAGCCCGAAGCGGGCGAAAAGCTCTGCACATGGCCGAGGAACGACTTGCTCGGAAAGGTGTCGAGTTTGACCGCGACCGGCTGCCCGCCTTGCATGTGGGTCAGCTGCGTTTCCTTGAAGTTGGCGACGATCCAAACCCGCGGCGCGACCACGGAAAGCAGCGCCTGCCCGGGCTGCACATGCTGGCCCGTTTCCACGCTCTTGCTGCCGATGGTTCCATCCACGGGTGCCTTGATGACGGTATAGGAAAGCTGCAGCTGCGCGTCGTCAACCGACGCCCGCGCTTGCGCGACGTTGGCCTGCGCTGCTTCGTACTGCGTTTTGTGCACATCCACATCCGTGAAGGAGGCTTTGGCCTGGGCCAGCGAACCTTGCGCCTTGGTCAACATAGCCTCGGCTTCCCGCACGTTGGCGCGCGCCGTCACCAGGGAGGCGTTGGATTGGTCATAGGCCGTATCCGAGGTCGCCTTGTTCGCCAGCGCGACCTTGTAAGCGGCGTGCGCGCGATCATACTGCTGCCGCGATACCTGCTCCTTGGCTACAAGATCGGTGTAGCGCTTGTCGTCCCCTTCCGTCTGCTCCAAGGTTGCCTGCGCCGAGGCTTGCTGCGCCTTCGCGCTCACTACTCCTGCCTCGGCCTGCACGACGGCCGCGTTCGCTGTTTCTATGCCGGCCTCGGCTTGCGCAATGCCGCCCTGGGCCTGCGTGGAGCCGGCGGCGGCGTTTTTCGAGGTAAGCGAGATCGACTCGCGCGCGGTGACCGCCTGCCGCTCGGCGACCGCGAGCGCCGCCTGGGCCTGCGCGAGGTTGGCTTCAAACGTATGCGGGTCGAGCCGGACAAGTACCTGCCCGGCGTGTACTTGTTCGTTGTCATCAATGGCGACGACCTCCACGTTGCCGGGCACGCGGCTCGAGACCGCATGGAGATTGCCGGTGACGTAGGCGTCATTGGTACTTTCGTGAGCGCGCGCCACAAGCCAGAAGATCAACCCAAAGACCAGGATGCACACTCCGAGGACGATCGCCGTCGTCTTGATGATCTGCTTCTTGCGGGCGGTCATCGGGGGAGAGCCGACGTGCTCAGTTTGGTTCGCTTGCTCGGGGCCGAAATGATGCTGTGTTTGCGGAGGTGCTTGTTCCATAACGAATTACCTGCTTCCCGTGTACGTCGCTTCCACTTGTCCGAGCGCGCGCATCAGCTCCGCGCGGGCCTCGTTGAGCGCGAATTGCGCGTCGACCTGGCGGACGCTGGCCGTCGCCAAGGAATCCTGTGCGCTGATGACTTCGATGTTGTCCGTAACTCCCGCCTGGAAACGGCCGCGGGCCAGATCGACCTCCTGCCGCGCCAGTTGGAGACCCTCATTCGCAACCGCCACCTGATTTCTGGCGGAAGCGAGCTGGTCGCGCGTGGATTGAAACTGGTCGGCAATCTGGCCCTGTGTCGCGACCATCTGCTGGCGCGCTTTGGCCGATTCCAGGGCTGCTCGGTGCCGCTGCGCGGTCAGGGCGCCCCCGGTGAACACCGGAACGCTGAACGTGAGGAGGTAGTTGTATTCCGGAATCAGGCCCGAGAAGTGGCTCGACTGCTGTCCCCAATTTCCTTGAAGCTTGACCGAGGGCAGGCTCGCGGCAACGGCTCCCGCGCGGTCCTGGTCAGCTGCCGCGACCAGCTGTGCCTCCGCCGCCAGCTCTGGCCTGTTCTTAAAGGCATCCGCTACCGTGAGTTCCGTCTCCGACGGAGCCGGGCCGGCCACCTGCGGGTCGCTTTCATCCACCTCAAGCCTTTGCTCGGGCGGCACCACGAGCAGGCGCGACAAGCCGTACAGCGCGACCGAAGCATCGGTTTGCGCTTGGAGCAGAGCCTGCTCGTCCTGCTTCAGCCGTACACTCGCGCGCAAAACGTCGATCTTGGTTGCCACGCCGTCTCCTTCCAAATCCATTGCCTGGCGCAGTAGAGCCTGGGAAAGATCCCGGGTGGCGGTGGCGGCCCGCACGCGCCCGGAGGCGCGGAGAGCGCCCAAGTACTGTGAAACTACAAGGAGGGCGGTTTCCTCCCGCGCGGTCTTGTTGTCGGCGCGCGCGGCCAGAGCGCGGTTCTTAGCCGCTCCGAAACGCTTCCAAAGGGTCAGGTCGAATATGGGTGCGGAAAAGGCCGCCGCCGGATTAAGAGCTTGAAACGGACCGATGTGCTGCGAAATTTGGGGGATGCGCAAGCCGATCAGCGATTCGATGTTGAAGCGCTGGATGTCTTCGGTAAACTGGAGCTGCCCTTGCGGAAGCAGCCCCGCGCGGGCAATATTCCTGCCTTCCTGCGCTTCCGCGGTCTGGATGTTCGCGATCTGGACGTCCGGGTTTTGCGCAAGAGCCCGGGCAACGGCATCGTGGAGGGAAAAGCGGGCCGTCTGTTGGGCCTGGGCGAGGTGAGCCGCCGCGAAGCCCAAAAGCACGACGAGCTGCTGTATTTCCCGCTTCGCGGACCTGGGCTCCGTCGAGTTTTTCACCATTAGTTCCCGATCGCCTTCGCCAGGCGGGGAAACAATGCATCGGCGGTTCCCTTGTCGATCCGGGCCTGCTGTGCTCCATCAAAGCCTTTAAACGCGGCGAGGGACTTCTTTGCGGCTCCCAGGGCCTCAGCGGGGATGAAAGGCTGGTCGAAGCCCATCATCAGCAGCCCCGGGTCGTGGCTGATCCGGATCGCGGCCAGGTTCGCCGGAAAGCAGGAGATCGCCATGTCGTAATACAGACCGCTGATTTGCTCCTTGAACTTCTTGCCGAGCTTGTCGCCCTCCTCCTTGTCGAGCCGGTGCTTCATGCGGGCGATTTCTGCGATGCGGTTGGTGAGGATAGGCAGCGTGCCGCCGCCGTGTGAAACGATAAACTTGATATCTGGGCAACGCGTAAGCGTCTCGGTATCGAGAAGGCTGACGACCATGCGGGTGCTTTCAAATGGATACTCAATCAGCGGGGCAGGGTAGCCGAAGTTGAGCTGATCGATGCAGACGGACTCAGTCGGGTGGACGAACACAACTGCTTTGCGGCGGTTCAGGTCATCTATAACGCGGGTGAAGGCGGGGTCGCCGAGGTATTTGCCGTCGTAGTTGCTCATCAGGCAAACGCCGTCCATGTGCATTTCGTCCAGGCACCAGGCAATCTCGGCGAGCGCGGCGTCGATGTCGGGAAGCGGCACCGTCGCGAAAGCGCCGAAGCGCGCGGGATACTCCTTAATCAGCTCGACGAGCTCGTGGTTGAGCACGCGGGCCAAGTCGGCGGCCTCCTTGCCCTTCCAAAAACGCAGCCCGGGCGAGGATACAGAAAGCACCTGAGCCTGGATGCCGTACTGGTCCATCTCTGTGAGGCGCTGCCGGGTCTCCCAAGCGTCCATAGGGAAGCCGATTTCTTTACTGCTGATATCGGCTAGCTTTAAAGCATCAAGGTAGGTTTGCGAAATGATGTGAGTATGCACATCGATGGTACTTGCGGCCATAGATCCCTCTACAGGACAGTATTCGTTTGCTGCGATGCTTTTAAGGATAGGCAGGTATGACACTTAGTTCTGATAGCACTATCAAAAAAAATGATTCCAGCATTTCAACGCGGGCAGCCTGGGTAACTTCAAGTGCATATTTATCGGCAGGCGCGGCTTTGACGAGAACGGTACTTCTGGTATACCCCGGCTATGGAACTCCGCCACCTCCGCTACTTTCATGCAATTGCCGAGGAACAAAACTTCAGTCGCGCGGCGAAACGCCTGCACATCTCTCAATCTGCCCTCAGCATGCAAATGCAGGATCTGGAGGAGGAGCTTGGCGTAGTCCTCTTCCTAAGGTCAAATCGGCGCACAGAATTGACCACTGCCGGGGTTCTTTTTCAAGTGGAAGCGGAGCGGGTAATTACCCAAGCTGAACGCGCAAAAGAAGTTGCGGCCAAAGCCGCCAGCGGTCAAACAGGCCAACTCAGGATAGGCTTCTCCGGAGTGGCTGCTGCGTCAGGCAAGCTGGTTCAGGATTTAACTGCTTTTAGGAATAGCTTCCAGGAAATAGGCTTCGCCCTGAGTGAAATGGCACCACCGTTTCAAGCTGCGGCCATCAAGAGAGGCGAGCTTGACTTCGGCTATGTTCCAGCATTCGGGGCTGCTTTCGAAACAGAGCTGGTTGCGGATGTCCTGGAATCCTGGCCGTGGCTGGTTGCAATGAGCGTGCATCATGGGTTGGCCGTTCGCGAGGACGTAACACCTTCTGACTTAACTCGAGAAGAATTCATTCTCTACGCTGTTTCTGATCTGTATATAGGCCAGCTTACAGTGCTTTATAAACTGCTCGGTCACGAACCGCGCATCGTGCAGCGTGCGACCAATATGCTGTCTCTGCTCACGCTGGTTTCAGCGGGTTTTGGGATGGCACTCGTTCCGTCCCCGCTGACTACGGTACAAATGCCGGATCTGACCTTCCGGCCAATCAAGGATTCGGCTGATTCCATAAGGCTATTGCTGCTGAGCAGCAAAGAACAGGATGCGAAAGCAGCACAGTCTTTCCGCAAAATAGCCCTGAGGCGGACAATTGAGTCGGCGGGGTAGGGAATATGGAAGAACTGTCGCCGCAGCCACACCACATCACTGAAACGCGCCATGTCGGTGACAAAGACAGTCACCTTGGCTACCTGCTATAGCGACGTGCCGGCCGCCTTCAGAATGCGGCTCAGATTAGCAAAGCTTGCTCACTCTGTGCTATGAATCCGCCCGGCACGATCGTGCCGTCGGCTGTATAGCCGGCTTGCCCAGATACAAAGACGAGATTGCCTACCCGCACAGCTTGAGAAAGCAGGTAAGGTTCGTAAGGATACGGATCGGTGATTACGCGTTCTAGTGCCATGCTGGCCTCTGATGATGTCGCGGGAGCCGGGAGCGCCTTCGAACCGGCAGAATGGATAGGCGGCAGTACGCTCGCGTTATTCGGCGATGCTTGGTCGGCAAAGATACACCTCTTCCGCGTGAGCTTAGATTGGGGCAGGTTCCGGCTCAGCGCCTGGCAGAAATCCTCGTCAAGCACTCTCCTAAAGACCAAATTGAAGCGCCGAGCAGCACCAGGTCCTTGATAACAAAGTCGCCCACATCCGGGGAAAGCGCGGGAAAGCCGAGCGTCGGTTCCCATCCGGGCGTGGAAAAAAGAAAAGTGAGCGTGGTTAAAAACATCAGCACGGCCATCGCGCTGCCCAGGGCAGCCGCCCTTGCTGAGACGGCGCGCAGCGCGATCAGCAAAGCCGCCGTCACTTCCACCGCGCCCAGGCCGTCGGAAACCTGCTGCACGCTCAGGAAGCGGTACATCCATCCCATTAGCGGGCTGTGTGCCACCAGCGGCTGAATGCCTTTGGCCTCCACCGCCGTGAACTTCATTGCTACGATCCAGCCGATCACAATCACAAGGCCGTATCGTAGCGTCGCCATGCCTGCACGTTCTATCCTCAGCCCTGCGGCGGCTGTTTGCTGTGCCACCAAGGCACCTGCAGCCGGTCTGCTTACACCTGCTGTTCCCATGTGGAGGTCCTTTCAGTTATCGTCGTACCGGAATCGGAGGCAGACGGCTGGACGCGTTGCTTTCCAGCTCGGTCCTCCGGATTAAAGACGTCCGCGGTCGGATAAGTATGGCAGACTGGTCATACCCTTGCAGCTTGATAATAAAAGACATCCGATGGCTTGGCTTTGTTTAGTGCTCGCTGGCGTTTTCGAAGTAGGCTTCACGACCATGCTGCGCCTTTCTAACAACTTCAGCAATTTACCGGCCACCATCGGATTTCTGATCTGTGTTTCCTTGAGCTTGCTTTTTCTGGAGATCGCGAACGAATCCATCGCGCTCGGGACAGCGTACGCTGTTTGGACCGGAACCGGAGCTGTCGGTACGGTGCTGATCGGCATGGTGTGGTTCGGTGAACCGGTAACGGCGCTGCGGGGGCTTTTAATCCTTGGGATCGTGGCATGCGCGATTGGTCTCAAGATAACCGCGAACGGCTGAATCGCGCATCCCATTACATCGCTCGCTATGTATTTGCGGACTTCGCACCGACCGGACCCGCTGTTGCGACTCGGCTATGCTTTCCGCACTAGGCCTCAGACAGTGGGTTCGGCGGACAGGTTACAGCTGCATTGCCATGAACACGTCGGCGCGGGTATACGACATCGGCGGCAACTGCTCAATCGGAATGTGCCGGAAGCCGACAGACTCGTACAAGCACACAGCGGCGGGAAGTTTGGTGCTGCTGCCGAGAAACAAGGATTTTGCGCCGATGCTCTTGGCGTATGCAACCGCGTGTAGCAGCATGCGGCGGCCGAGCCCCCGGCCGCGCAGGTGCGGCGCTACCGCCATCTTCGCCAATTCATACACGCCCCCATCCAGCGGGATCAGGGCCGCGCAGCCGACTACTTCATTCGCAGCGTGAGCTATGAAGATGTAGCCGCCCTTTTGCAGAATCAGCTTGTCCGGGTTGCCAAGCATCTCGACGTCCCTGGCTTCGAGGGTGAAGTGGCGGACGATCCACTCTTCATTCAAGGCGCGGAATGCAGCGGCATCGCCGCCCGAAAGCATGTGGCGGATTTCGACAATTAGCGGTGCGGTCGCGACTTTTTCGGAGGCAGGCGGCCCAGCGGTGCGAAGCGGCATAGATAGTCTCCCAATGCGAGTGTGCCAGCAAGCGCCGACAAGGTCCAATGTTTGTTTCGTCGGCATTGGTACTCTCTGCACACGGACAAAGTGGATTGCACCGGCTGCGTTTGCTCCCCGGCTTCAATGAAGTTCGCAGACTCCGGTATACGTCACAAAGAGCTACCAGGTCGTGATGCCCACTGCTTTGCTGTTAGAGGTCATTCGCGAATAAACTTCAGTGAGCCTACTTTCGACTAGAATGCGAATCGCTACCGGACAGTGGCATCTATGATGTTCTCCGAGGCAACAATGAAGAGGTCGTTCTAGCGTCCTAGGGGAAGCGCATGCACCCGCTCTGCCTGCAACAGCAATGCTGGCCGCCTTTGCTCATCGTGCTGTGGCGCGAGCAGGCGCAGCTCAACTTCCGCATGCGGACCGTGCCGCCCAGCTAAGCGTTGCTGTTCCCCAGCAGAGAGCAAGCAATCAAGCTGCAGGCCCGCAGAAAAACCGGGACAAGGAAAGGCCCATTCCGGCTCTCGCATCTCCCTCAAGGCTCGGTGGTGAGATTAACCCAGGTGCTGCCGCCAGCTCTCCATAAAAGAAGTTATGGGTGGGTTTGCTGCTAGGCCTGGACGCTTGACAATGCCGGAGATCAACGGATGCGCAACAGCGAGGTCCGCAGGCGTCTACAGCTTGCATTGCTCCAAGCCCGGGACGGGCTTCTCCGATCCATGTGCTGCGCGGCAAAGGCTGGAAAGTCTGAGCTGCCGGGCCCAAACCGGCAAGCCGCCGCTAAGGTGATCGCCCCGGCACTCTGAGCCTCGCGTGCGTGTCCGGCTTCCTACAAGCGCGTTTGTCATTCCTCATGAAGAGGCGGCCGGCTCCCGGTCAGGCGCAGATGCCGAGGGTTCCCGCCAAGACGCGTTACGGCAATATCAGGATCGGGCTTGAATGGGAATTGTCTTCCGAACTAAAGCGACCACCCGCTTCAGCTCCGGCAGGGTAGCGCCGTTTGCAGCCTGCATCGCGAGGCCGTTCATGACCACCGCGAAGTAGCGGGCAAACGTTGCCGGCGAGACCTCACTCGACAGGTCCCGCTCCCTTCGAGCTCGTTCAGCTCGTTTGCGAAGCTGATCGAGCGCCCACTCCCGCCAGTCCATCATCGCCTGTTTAATTGGCTGGGCATCGTCACTGACCGCTATATTTTGGATCGAGATGCAGGCCGGGGGGTGAGTCTTGTCCGTCCAGAAACGAATCGCCGCGTTGAGGAACTCATCGACAAACTCCCGCAGCGTGGGCTTGGCAAGCGCGACGGGAAGAAAAGCCATGTGGGTCGCGGAGTAGCGATTGAGCCGTCTGCTCGATCTGCCCCGCCAGCTTTCCTTGCCGCGTCGATATAAGTACGATAAAGGACGTTATCGTACGTTATTGAGGAGGGCCGCCTTTCCATGCTGATTCACTGTCCTATCTGCGCGGCGCGTGTTGACGCTGCCCAGATTTCAACTGTCGAGCAAGATGACCGCGACGATGATGGCCACCATATCATGGGCTCTGAAATACTTGTCAGCCTGCTTCGCTGTCCATCCTGCGACGGCGCTCTTGTTTCAAAGCAAGACGTAGCGGATTACGGAACCGACGAATTTGGCCAGCCTTCAACCGTGTGGTCACGGGCAAAACGTGTCTGGCCGGAGCCCGAAACAACTTTCGGCCGCGCCATCCCGCCAGGCGTGTTGGTTTCCCTTGATGAAGCGCGCGGCTGCCTGTCGAGCGGCTTCTACACGGCAAGTGTCGTTATGAGCGGCCGGGCTTTGGAGGCTGCCGCCCGTCACTTTCAGGTGCTGCAGACGGGTGGGGATCGTTTCATGCTCGGGCGCGGCCTGAAACAGCTCTATGAGTCCGGCAAAATCGATGATCGACTCCTCGAATGGGGCAAGGAGCTTCAGGAGCACCGTAATCTCGCCGCCCATGCGACCGACCACATCTTTGAACAGGCCGACGCGCAAGACCTATTCGAGTTCGTAAACGCCATCTGCGAGTACTTGTTCGTGCTTCAGGATCGGTATGACCGCTTCATCAAGCGCAAGGCGCAACGGAGAGCGGAGGAAACCGTCCATGCTGAATAATCTCCAGCTCGCAGCGCCTCTTTGCCCTGCCTTGATCGAGCAAACAGGAGGGCAAGCCTCCCGCCGCTTCTTCGAGTTCTTCACCGTCCACGTCCGCAACCCGAACACGCGCAAAGCCTACTTCCGCGCCGTCGCCGGGTTCGCCGCCTGGTGCGAAGGGCGCGGGCTGCGCGACCTCAGCCGTATCACCCCCATGCACATCGCCGCCTACGTCGAGCAGCTGGGCCGCACCCATGCCAAGCCGACCGTCAAGCAGCACCTGGCGGCCGTGCGGATGCTCTTCGATTGGCTGGTCACCGGCCAGGTCATGCCGGCCAACCCCGCCCATGCCGTGCGCGGGCCAAAGCACAGCGTCCGCAAGGGCAAGACGCCCGTCCTCGACGCCTCAGAGATGCGCGACCTGCTCGCCTCCCTCGACGCCGGGACGCTGCCCGGCCTGCGTGACCGGGCGCTGATCGCCCTTATGGGCTACAGCTTCGCCCGCGTCGGCGCGGCCGTCGCCATGACCGTCGGCGACTACTACATCCAGAACCGCCGGGGCTGGGTCCGGCTTCATGAGAAGGGCGGCAAGGTGACGGAGCTGCCCTGCCATCACAACCTCGATCACTACCTGGAAGAGTGGATCACGGCCGCCGGGCTGACCGGGCGGCCGGATGCGCCGCTCTTCCCCACCCTGCGCCATAGCAGGCTGGCGGAGCCTGCCGCGCCCCTAGCGCCGTCCAATGTGTTTCGCATGGTCCGCAAGCGCGCCGCGGCGGCCGGGCTGCGAACCAAGATCAGCCCGCATAGCTTCCGCGCCACGGGGATTACCACGTACCTGCAGAATGGCGGCAAGCTGGAAGTTGCGCAGGCCATGGCCGGGCATGAGAGCAGCCGGACCACCGGCCTCTATGACCGGCGTTCGGATGCCGTCGCGCTCGATGAAGTCGAGCGGATTGCTTTTTGAATCACCATCTCCTCGCATCTCTATCGGCTCGCGGTCGGCTGCATTTCCCCCCGTCCGCCTGCGCGTAGATCTCCAACAGTTCGCTTGCGGCTTCTCGGTAAGCGGTGACGCCGCCGCTTACTGCTCCCCGATTCGCGCCGGGCGGTACTGCTCCAACACTTCACGCCCCGTGTTGCGCTTTTCCCGCCGGACCACGGCCATGATCTCGCTGATGGTTTCAAGCGACGCTTTCTGCCCTAACAGCAGCGGCTTCATCAGGCCGACCATCAGCATCCGTACCGCGACCAGCTCGGTCACCATCGCCTCCGCAAGCCACGCTTCCTTGGCGTGGCGCGCTTCGCGCAGCAGCACTTCCCTCGCCCACTCACCGAGTGCTTTCCCGTCCTGCTTTGCCGCCGCTTCCAGCTCGCCGTACTCGCTCCGCGTCGTCTTGACCGAGATCCCGATCACACGCGGAGTGCGCCCGAGAGAGCGCCGCAAACGATCTTCCAGGTTCAATGCTTTTTCTTGTTCTTCCATAGCCGCTCACGCTCCAAACGCAAGGTTCTTATAAGAACCTTAGGGTTCCTATAGGAACCCTATCACTTACAAGCTTGTGTTTCTAATAGGGTTCCTATAGGAATCCCGCTTCGGCGTTTGCACCACCCTGGAAGGGGTGAAGTGTCAACCCTCCTTCTCGTGCGCAGCACGATTCGCGCCCGTGCGAACGACCTACTGGCGTGAGTGCAAGCAAAGCGGGCGTTTTCTGCTCGCTTTGCTTGCACTCACAACCCGCGCGGACTGCTTGCACCGCGCATGTTTTTGACTTTGATCTTGCCCTTGACCTTGAAACTGAATACACACAGCCGCAGCCGCCGGTGGGCGTGGGAATGTGCGAAACACCGCAGGTGTTTTGCAAGCGGCTGTGCGAGGGTCGGGAAACTGCACCACCGTTTTCCGAGCCTTGCATGGTCGCGCCATTTCCATGCCCACCCCTTGCCAACACACTCCGCGTCGCTCGGCTGTGCGAAGGGCGGAAAACAGTTCCATCGTTTTCCGGGCTTTGCATAGCCTCATTGCGAACACTCGCCGCGCGCGCTTTTGCTGTTGCTCCTGAAGCGAAGCTGCTTTGCGCGCCAGCGCGATTCTGGCCGCGTACTCTGCACCCTCTACGTACCACGTCCAATGTGTGAGCGCCCTACTTTTTAGCGCATGGTTCATCCCTGAAACCTCTTCCCATTGCGTGAGCTGCTGCGCGATGATGGGCCGCGGCAATGCTTGCAATTATGCGTACCTTCTCAAGTCATCCTGCTTGCGGTCATTGCATGGTCAGCACCTGACTTCACTTCGTACCGCAGACGAACTGGATGCGAACAGGCGTCCCGCAGCGGGCACACTTTCCGCTCCACTTCTCACTCGCTCGTTTACCGACTGTCAGTTCCAAAATGGGAATGGCTACATCGGGGAAACGTACTCGCTCCCGCTCGATGCGATGCCGGCGGCGCATCTCTTCTTGTCTACCGGAGGCTCACATGCATCAGCCGCATGCCGCATCGTCCCTGCCCCACATCAAGCACGTCCGCCACACCCCCGAAGGCCTGCTCGTCGAATTCGACCAGGGCTCGACTTTTCTCTACCAAACCAGCATGCTCTGGGATCTGCGCGAGTTCGAAGGCGACGTGCCCGTGGATGTCGCGCGCGGCCTGGCCCCCGCCTCGCCGACCGTTCACTAGACAGCGGCGGCAAGCTCGCTCCGCATGAGGTCGGCGCGCACACAGCGGTGCGGATGGTACGCTTCGGCTCTGCACTGCAACGCAATTCGAAGCGAACAACTTACAAGCACAGGCGGGAACAGCGGATGACTCTTTAGCTGCGCCGGCCGGCGCTTTTCCCAGCTGCCGGACTTCGCGGAAGTAGAGCGGCACAGCACTCCCCATCTGCGCTTGTATGACTGTCCCGCGTACTGCTCCGGCTGAAGCTGGGCAGCGCAGGATGCCGAGCTTCCCGCAGATCGATCATGCTTCCGGCCCGGCAACGCTGACCATCCACGACACGCCGAACCGGTCCGTGCACATGCCGAACAGCGGCGACCAAAATGTCGGCGCAAGCGGCATCCGCACCCTGCCGCCCTCGCTGAGCGCTGTGAACAGGCGGCGCACCTCGGCCTCCTCGGCGTCGTCCACGGAAACGTCGAAGCCGCCGAACGGTGTGCCGTGCCCCGGCAGCGCGTCGGCTCCCATCAGCGTGATGCCGCCGAGCCGTATGGCGGTGTGCATGACCAGGTGCTCCGCCCCTTCCGGGCACGTTATATCCTTCGGCGCTTCCCTCCACCGCATGGTCATCACCCGCTCGGTGCCGAACACGGCTTCGTAGAACGTGAACGCCGCGTCGCAGTGGCCGGCAAACGTCAAGTGCAGATGCGTGTTCATCGTTACTCCTTTGTCGCCTGTGCCGTTACCTTTTGGACTCTCGGTTCTCGCTTGCGCCCTGCAAGGTTCCGTAGTGTGGCCCCTCGCATGCAGCTGCCGAGCGGGAGGACGCGCGGACGCCCATCATCCTCTCATTTTCCACCCGGGTCCGCTGAAGAAATTTATCCCGCTTGAGGTCTTCCCGCTTGATCCGCCGCTCCCTTTCCGCAGCCCGCGCCGTGCTCTTTCTCCTCGCGGCCGGCACCGCGCACGCGCAGGCGTTCCTGCCTTCGCCCGAGGCAGCCGCCTTGCCCGACATGCCGCTGCCCGTGTCGCCGGTGCTGCGCGCGGCCCTGCCCGCGACGGAGCCGGCGTTTGCGCTTCCCCGCAGCTGGCACCCGCACCCCGCGGCCTCGCGCTCGGACGTGCCCGGCAAGGTCGGCTACTACCTCCGCAGCACGGCGTCCCTGCGCGTCCCGCTCGAAGCATTTGCCGTCGCGGGTGTGCCCGACATCAGCGCGCCCCCACACCTGCCGCAAGCCCCTTTCGGCGACGACCCGGTGCTCGCGCAGCAGTACCAGCACGCGGTCGACGCTTACGGCGACCAGATCGACGCTTGGCGGCGCTTGAGCGAAGCCGAGCTGCGCACCCGCGGCGATCGCCTCGGGGTCGGCCTGGGCACGGCGGAGACGCGCGTGTTCTTCTCGAACCTCGTGCTGCCGCTCGCCCTGCACCAGCAAGCGCGGTACATTCCCGCACCGGTCCACTCGGACCTTTCCGGGCGCATCGGCCACGCGCTCGCTTCCGTCGCGGTGACGCGCAACGATGCCGGCGGCGCGGTCCCGAACTACGCGAAGCTGGGCGGGACCATTGCCGCGGCGTTCATCGGCAAGAGCATCTACGCCAAGGCCTTTCACGCCCCCGAGCTCGACTCGACGCACTTCGCGGCGCGCTACATCGCCTCGAGCCTGGCCGGCGACGCGGCGACCAACACGGTGCACGAGCTGCTCCGCGCCGCGCGCGAGCCGGACATGAGCTTCTACGACCTCCATGGCCGCGCGGCCGAGGAAAGCTACTACCCGCTTTCCGTCGGCGGCAAGCTCGTCTACTGGCTGCGCTCCACCTACGCCGCGCGGAACTTCGCCTCTGCCGTGCTGCTGGCCAGCCGCCCGGTGATCCCGAAGGAGCCGGCCGAACCGGTCCAAGGTGACCAGAGCACCTACGGCGGCTACCCGGACTACGACAGCGCCTACAACCATTTCGGCCAAGCGCTCCTCGGCTGGAAAGACGGCATCGAGAACGATGCCCGCTACCGGGCCAAACGGCTCGGCGCAGGCTTTGCTGAGTCAGAGACACAGGAGCTGCTGGCCAATCTCGCACTGCCTGTTCTTTTCGATATGGACCCGCGCTATGTTCCGCTCGGCGCGGGGCACGCGGCCGGAGCGCGATTCGGCCATGCCGTCGAGGGGCTCTGGGTCACGCACACGGACGCGGGCAGCCGGACGGTCAACCTGCCGGTGCTGGGCGGCACCGCGGGCGCGGCGCTGCTGGCCAAGGAGGCGTACTACCCCCGGCTGGGGCTCGCGGGCCTCCAATCGACGAACGTGTTCGCGAAAACGGTCTCGGCGAACCTAGCCGCGGACCTGATCTACAACGTGCTTGGGGAGTTCGTCCGCCGCAAGGGCTACTGAACCGGCTGCGCATCTGGTGCTCGGAAAGCGTCCAGGACGGCTCCGTGCAGAATAGAAGCCTGCAAGGGGGCGCGGCGTGAGGATCGCGGCCGTCAGCGACACGCAGGGGCACCGGGGCTGGGCAGGGCCGCCGTGCGATGTCTTTATCCATGCTGGCGATATGACAGGCCGCGGCACGCTGGGCGAAACGGCCGTGTTCGCGCAAGAGCTGCGGGCAGCGCTGGCCCGGCGGTCCGCGCCGCATCCTTCTCGTGCCCGGCAACCATGACGCATGCTTCGAGCAGCTGCCGGAGCCCGCGCTCGCTCTGTTTCCGCCCGAAGTCCATGTGCTGCTCCACGCGCTGTTGGTGCTGGACGGGGTGCGCTTTTTCGGCTCCCGTAGACCCCGCCCTTCCTGCAGTGGAACTTCATGGCAGAGGAAGAGCGGCTCGCGAATCTTTACGAGCGCATGCCGGCCGACATCGATGTGCTGGTCACGCATGGGCCGCCCCGGGGCATCCTCGATCCGGGCTGGAAGGCAGCCCACGCCGGGTCGACCGCGCTGGCGGCGGCGGTGCCCGCGCGCCGGGTGCGCCACCATGTGTTCGGCCATCTGCATGCTGCGGGCGGGGGCACGGAGGAGCAAAACGGTACCAAGTTCTATAACGTGGCCGCGTGCGACGAGCAGTACCGGCTGGTGAATCAGCCGCGGCTCTTCGATGTTGAGCCGACAGGTTGACCGATGCCCGGCACGGAAGCCGGTCGGGCGCAAGCGCGGAGCCCGGTGAGCTGGGTTACGGCGGTGATCTAGGCGGAAAGGAACGCAGGCCGTACATCAGGAGCATGGCCAACACGCTGCGCACGCTCACCTTCACCCGCAAGACTTCCCTACTCACCGGATCGGTGTTCGAAGCCGGGCTGCATACCGATGCCGCGCTGGAAGCGCTGGTGGAAGGCACGCGCAACACGGTGCTGGCCTGGGTCGGGGCGCTGGCTCCGGAGCTGCTCGGGCCTGCGGCACACTGCTTGGATTTGCTAGTCCTGCTGCCGCCGGAACTGGCGCAGCGACTCAGTATCCCGGCAAAGCAGGCGGGTGTGCCTCGAATTGCCTGTTAAGACGCATCTTGCCCTTCTTCAGGAAGGGTTGTGGCCTTTTGGGTTTGCTTTCAAAAGAAAAAGACATCGCAGCAGCCGGGGCGGTGGGAATGTGCGAAACGCCGTGAGGCGTTTTGCAAGCGGCGGGGTGAAGCTGGGAAACGGGGGTATTGTTTTCTAGCTTTGCACGGCCGCGCCATTTCCACCGCCCTTTCGGAAGTAGGGCAACCTTCCATTGAGGTCTTTACCGGACAAACGATTTTCACAGGAATGGTTGGGATTAAAGGATCTTAAGAGGCGATTAAGAAGGGATTAGGTAAAAACATGCTTTCCGTAAAATTAATAGAATCAACCATTTAGAAGGTATTTTAAGGTTGTATAGTCGGGTCAAACACGGGAGCTGGTCGGGTCAAACACGGGAGGGTTAGTGTTCTGTGGATTTTGCCGGTCAGGCCGAACACGGGGCATACACACCCGTGACGGTCGGGTGAAACACGGGAATTTGCACGTCAATGTTCAATTTCGGCTTGCTGGAAAAGAGCTTTAAAAATGCTCTCCGCGCGTGTAAGGTCGGATGCATCATGTTGCTGGTTCCTACTTGGCTTGTGTGAGGCACGCTCGACTCTTCGCTCCAGACGAGCGCGACTGGATCTAACAGCTTTACTCCCAGCGTCAAGCATTTTGTCCCGCTGTTCTGTACGCAAGAGCAGGCGGCCTTGCGCGCCGGATGGCGGTCGGGTCACTGTAATAAGGTCACCGTCCCACTGCACCGCCCAGCCGATAGCCTCCTGAATCGCTTGCAATGCGCTGCGGAGTTCCACGCGGAAGTGCTTTAGGAGAGTTGTCAGGCTTCCAGTCTTCTCTTTAAGGAATGCAATGCTGACGGGAAATGGTCGTGCGTGAGTGGAAAAATAACTGTGAAGCCATAAAGCAAGCGGCTTCCCTCTGAGCTTCATACGTTCGTCCCATTCAATTTGTGTCCAACTGGATGGAGCAAAAAGAGTGAGAATCTTTGGACTGAGCGTAATGTGGTACGCCTTAGTTTCTGTTTCCCGCGTGTAATCAGCTATGAGGCTTCCCACATAAATGTATGGCCTGTGGCCTGCTGTCCATTGGACATCAATAGTGCCACGCTTAAGCCGTCTCAGGCTGTTATCGAGATCCTGGTAGCTTGAACGCGAATCGTCTCTCCCAATCGCCTGGAGAAACGAGTAGCCAGCAAATACCGCTTCAACCCCGAGGCGTTCACGGCGCGAGCGGTGCATCACCTCAAAAAAAACATCAGCATCATATTGATTGAGCTGCGTTCCGGCATACTTTACCGTTACGCCATCCTGCGCAGCTATGACAACGCCTTCCGGCTCTACATCAGGGCCAGTCTGAATACCCAGCACTCGGCGCTTCTTGCTGTGAATACCAGCGAAAAATGCAGACCTCAGTAGAGCATTGGGGCCGCCGCGAACAGCATCGGGCCAAATGGGAAGCCGCGCATCGGCTTGCCGGACGATCACGCCGTCCTCAAAATCGCATTGAGCGTGTCTGCACTTCCCTGCCCCGGCCGCATAGGAACTGCTACTGTTCCAAGACAGTTACTTTTGAGTTCACTGGAACACTCTTCAAACCTGAGATCATGCGCTAGCATGAACATGGACGTCCGCCCTCCACGCGGATGTACTGAGCCCCGCATACTGCGGGAATGCTCGAAGGCCCTCGGCGTTGACCGCGCCGGGGGCTTTCTGTTTCAGGAAGACTACACCAAAATCGGTGCAGGTTCAGGGCTAGAACTGCAAACCTTAAACATTTCTTTATTTCGTTTATTCACTATTTATACTATTCTTTCTTTCGTTAATAACCTCTTTTTTCTCGAACAGCTTGAAAGCCTTCAAGCAGGAGGTCGAGCATGCTTATGCCTTGTTGGGAGGCATACACCTTGAAGTCGCGATGGAAGTCAGCTGGCACTTTGAAATTGAGTGGCTTAAGCGAACCCGGCTCTGCTTTATCCAGATTGCCTAAAGCTGATTCAGCGGCTGGTGGCTGGCCTTTGCTAGACTTTTTTGCGGGAGGCGGTACGTTTGCCATGTCTATGCCGCTTTTCCTTCTTGCAATTGCGTGATGAGGTCGACAATTCCTTGCGCGAGCTGATCACTGCGCCTGTTCAGAGACGGAAATCGCGTCTCGGTGAGTGACCGGCCTTCGTCTGAAGCACGTCGGTAGGCAGTTTTCTCGGGAAGGCTCCCGGCCAGAACCCGGTATCCTGCCTGAGTGACATAGGCGCGCGCTTCCTCGATTTCAGACTCGCTATCTCCGACGCGTGACAGCGCAAAGGTGATAGTTGCAGCCTCGATATTCCGTTTCCGTAGTTCATGCGCGAGGAGGACAGATGGTTCCAAATCGTCTAGAGAAAGCCCAGTCGGCAGGATTGTGAGAAGGGAGGCGGCGGCGATCTTTAGGGTTCCCGCTGTAGAGTGCGGCGGTCCATCCAAGATAAGCAGGTCGTAATGACTGCCTACCTTAAGCGCCTGCTCAACGGTACCAAATCGCTCTACGGGGATTGCGGGCTCAACACCCGCTTGCAGGCGGCGCGACTGCCAGTTGAAGCTTGTGCCTTGCGAGACGTCCAAATCAGCAATCTTCACAGACCAACCCGCCAAGGCATATTCGCGCGCTACCAGCCGAGACAGCGTACTTTTCCCGACTCCCCCTTTTTGCGATACAACGCCGATAACGACTGCCATAATTAAAAGATAAAACGAATACCATTTTTCGTCTATTCGTTAAATAACGAAATCCAGATAAAATTGTTCCTTTATACCGGAATAATTTACAGTAGATGCCTGGAATCAATGGAGTAGATCCATGGAAACATTCACAACTGCGGAGGCAGCGGTAGCGGCTGGCGTTTCGGTACGGGAAATAAATCGTGCTATTGACGAGCACATACTGCCAGAGAACCTACTGGGCGAAGCAAGCAAGCGTCGGCTAAACGCTAGTGCCTGCCTGCTGATCGCCTTTTACTTCTCAACTTCAGGGGTACTAACCGCCGAAGCGCGCCAGCGCGCAATCAACCAGGCACTTGGCAGTGGTACAGCCTGGGAAGACTGGAAACGCTGGTCATTTGAGGATTCTTCGGTGACAGTGCGCTTCGAGTCGCTCTGGAGGGCGGTGGACGGCCGCCTGCGCGAACTGGCAGCGGCACACGCGGCAATAGTGACGGACTCGGAAATCCTTGGAGGCACACCCGTGCTCCGGGGTACACGGGTACCGGCGCATGACGTGGCCGCAATGCTTGAAAAAGGTGCGGCTCCTGAACAGGTACTTGCGACGTATCCATCATTGACCGCTAGGCAGCTTGAGCTGGCCCGGGTATACGCGCAAGCTGTGCCACCGCGTGGCAGGCCGAGGCGGTTCACACCGCCGCATGGCGTACAGGTAGTCACGGCAAAGAGGCGGCCGTTGAAAGCACGGGCAGAGCAGCAGGCTTCGTGAAGCTGCTTGTTGATGAGTGCCTAAGCCCGGAGCTGGTTCATTTGGCTGTCGCGCGCGGGTACGGGCAAAGCTCGCACGTGACCTGGTTGGGCAAGAGCGGCTGGAAGGATTGGGAGCTGAAGGGTTTCCTTCTCGCGGGCGACTGGACTTTTGTGACGAGGAACAGCGTCGATTTCCGGGGGCCGGCGGACCGGCCCGGCACCAAAGGCCAGTACGCGGATGTGGCGCTGCACGCGGGGCTGATCTGCGTGAACGGCCCGCTCGGGATGGACGCCGCGCTTCAGCGCGAGCTCTTCTCCTTTGCCCTTGATGAGCTCGGCGAAGCGGGCCAGGGAAGCGGGCTGGTGAATGAGGTGCTGGAAGTCTTCCTCGATGCCCTAGACGGGGAGCCGGAGCTATACCGCTATGAGCTGCCGAAAAGCTCGCGCGCGTAGCAAGCCGCACCGGCACTCCCCCGCACGCAAAACCTACCCGGCAAGGTTCTGGCTGCGGAGGTTCGGTCAAGGACGCGGAACGCGCCCGCCTCGGCGGGGGGCCGGTTCACCGGCCATCCTTGACGGGTTCTCCGCAGCCTGAAACCAGAACAATTTCGTTTTGCGGGTGGGGGGTACTTCAGCGGAGCTGCTGTGCGCGTCAGCGCGGTTCTGGCCTTTGACTGCGGGTGCTCGCGTCCAGTGTCACGTGGCCGATTACTATCTAGCGTGTGCTTAAGAGAGGCCATGGTAAGCGGCAGCGTATTTTGGGGGAGTATGACTGAAGCATCACTTCCGCGCGAGCAAGCCGCGCATACAGCAGCCCAGTCCGACACCGGAACAGCCCAGTCGATCTGCCCGCTTTGCGACGGGATGGGTATCCGCGTCAGCGTGGGGGCGGGCGGCCGGCGCGCAGCCGAGCCCTGCCCCTGCCAACACGAGCGTAAGCTGTTCGCCCTGCTCAAGCGGGCGCAGATCCCGACCCGCTACACGGCATACACCCTGGACAGTTACCAACCCAGCCCGGAGCTGTTTCTGGCCTACAACACGGCCAAGCGCTTCATGGAAATCTATCCCGGCGAGAACAACGGCACCGGCCTGCTGTTCACCGGCTCGGTCGGGGTCGGCAAAACCCATCTGGCGGTCGCGATCCTCCAAGTGCTGATCTTGCAGAAGGGAGTGCCGGGGCTTTTCTGCGGCTACCGGGACCTGCTCAAATCCATCACCAACTCCTATAACCCGCAGGTCCAAACCACGGAGCACGAGCTGCTCCGCCCCGTATTCGAGGCCGAGGTGCTGGTCATCGACGAGCTGGGCGCGGCCAAGGTCACCGAGTGGGTGCTCGACACTGTCGAACACATCCTCAATACCCGGTACGTGGACAAGCGCACCACCATCGTCACGACCAACTACCCCAATCTCGCGGCGGGCGAGGCGGCGGGCTCGGGCGACGGCCCGGCGCTGGTCGCCCGGCACTCGGCGCGTGAGGAAACGCTCGGAGACCGCATCGGCAACCGCATGTGGTCGCGTCTTCAGGAGATGTGCGTGCCGGTCACCATGCAGGCCGCCGACTACAGGCGCACCGTTAAACGGGCGAGATTTCTATAGCAGGCCGGCCCTCGCGTTTTTAGGTGAAAAGCGTTTAGCTCCGCGAGGGAGTGTTCACCCAAGCACGAACATCCTCATACGTTTTCGTGTGGCCGCAAGCGTTCTGCCATTTCGTGACCGCAAGCGGGCGCGAGCCGTCATAGTCGAAACCGTCCACTGGCTCGCCGCGCTCCGCGCAGCAATGAATGCAGAACCACGGCACCGCAGCCTCCAGAACCAGAAAACCACTGTACCTGGCGGTTGCAGGAATTCTGATGACCTCCATCCTGGATTGCTTTTTGCGCAGCCGCGCTTCAGGCAAAGTCCTGGCAGGATTGGGGTAGAAGCCGGCGGCAAACGCGTCAAAAACCCATCCGTTCACAGGAGCACTCGTAAAGTCACCGGCCGTAAACGGCCGGCCGAGGCGCGCTTCGGCGCAGGAAAAGCAAAGCAAGTCGGCGCGTGCGCCACATTCGCTCCACAGCTCATCGTGAAGCATGAACAATCTGGGAGCTGCGATCTCGCAGCATCCGCAGCGTGATTGTCCAAATGAGGGCGGCAGAAGCGCGTCGGCGTGGTAGGCCTCCGCCACTGTTCCGCCGCTTGCGTTCACCACGACGTACAAGTCACCACCATCCCAGGCGGAGCGGCAAGCCTGATCCACTCAAGCAGCCCTTCCCGCGTGAGAGCCTTATCCGGTTCTCCATCGGAGTAGCAAACCGCGCACAGGCCACACTCGGAGGTGTCCCGAAGGCGCTGCCCGGAGGCGATCTCGTCCGGTTCCAAAACTTTCAGGATTTCCATTGACGACTTTCCTTAGCTCAACGCGAGTACAACTCTTCAAGATTGCCGGCCAATGCAGTATTGAGCCCGAACCAAACTGGGACGGATTCGGACAAAGGTCACCGTCTAACGCCTTGATCGGTTCTGATCTGGATTCTATGTCGGCTTCAAGGACAGGCAGTTCTGAATAGTAAAGGCTTGTCGCAGCCGAAAGACGCTACTCTGCCGCGGCTTCTTCCGGCTCGCTTTCCTTGTTTTTGGCCCAGCGCTTCTTTTGCGCGGCGGCGATGCGCGCCCGTGCCTCCTCGCTCAGCCGGCGCTTGGTGCCCTTGGCCGGGCCGGGCCGCCCGGCGGCGGGCTTGGGGGCGGCCCTGCGTTCAGCCGGCTCCGCGCCGTCCGCACCTTCGCCGCCCTCCAGCAGCGTGCGCGCCTGTTGTAGTTTCGTGATTTCGCGGTCGATCGCGTCGAGGATGTCCTGTTTTGCCATGGCGCTCAGGGTATCGCATTTTTGAAGACTAGTATGCTTGCCGAGCCGCGGCTGGCGTACCACGTCCGGGCTGCGGGCTTGCACCGCCCGCGGTGCAAAGCGCTCTCGGCCCGCTCGGGACGCGGGCTTGGAGCCGGGATCTCGGCGCTTCCCACAGGCTTTTGCGCGGCGGCTGTGGACAGAGGATCTGTTAAGGAAGCGTTGGGATTTGGGCTGACTGCAGCGCCGGGCATTGAGGCCCGGAGACAATTATTGGGCCCGTTTGGATGGTTTAGAGGCAGACGGGCGGATAGCTCGTTGAAGGCGATCAAGGAATTGGAGCAGGCTGCCTCCGGGGAAGAGCCGTGCACAAGAACGAGGCGGCGGATTCATGCCCGCCGGCACTGCCGGGCGGCGGCGACTCAAAGCAGCGGTATCCTGGCGGGGCAAGCACCTTTTGCTGGAGCCGCCATGGCAGGGGTCAGACTCGTTCAAGAGCTCGCTTTCGACGGCGCAAGGCTGTTCTGCCCGCGCCACCCGAGCCAGATGCTTATGCCCGAGCCGCAAGGCAGCATCAAGGTAAAGCGCGTTTGCTTTGCCCCGCTCGAAGCCGGAGGCTACTGCTGGAACACTGCCGAATGGCATTCCGAAGAAGAGATGCGGGATGAACTGGGCCGCGCGGACGTGTGATCTCCGGGTATCGCGCCGGCCGGTCAGAGTGCTTGCGCCTGGAATACGAGGGTGCCGGCGTAGGTGCCGGCCGGCAGCTGCGGCAGGGTGCTGAGATCGACCATGAGGAAGAGTGAGTCGGTGCGCCCGGAGCCGAGCGTTACCAGGTTGCCGGTGCGGTACACCAGCAGCCCGCTCGGGCCGCTGAAGGGCGTGCTCTGGGTGAAGGCGGTGAACGCGGTCGCGCTCCCTGTCGGGCAGCGTCCGTACACCAAGCCGGTGGAGATCGCATCGTTGCTGCCCGAGGTGAGCGCCGCGGTGCCTGTGAAGAAGGCGTACAAGCTCAGGCTGCTGAGCGCGGACAGGTTGGTCGTTGTTTGTATGGTGATCGGGGAAGACCCAAGCGCCTGCCCGCCCGCAAGGAGCGTGAAGCTGACCGATGCCGGGCTTGCGGAGACGCTGAGCGAGCCGAGCGCCAGCGCCGGACGCGGGCGCGCGGGCAAGCCGAGCCGCACCGCTTGCGCGGCTGCTTCCGGCAGCACGCCCGATAGGGCATAAAGCAGTACGAGGAACTTCATGCACCTGCCTCACCTGTTTGCGCCGTACGCCTCACCGTGATGCGGAGAATGGGCGCGTTCCGTCCGTCCCCGGTTCTGACCGTTGCGGGTGCTCCGGGAGCGCTGAACCTGCCCGGCTCCAGGAACTCATCCGTGAGAACGCGGAAGGGATGAGGGCGGGGCGACTTCTCGCGATACTGAAAGCAGCCGTCCGTATCGGTGTATACGCG
>CAXTUV010000003.1:0-24204 GCA_964247445.1 uncultured Acidobacteriaceae bacterium
GCGTACGGAGGCTTCGTTGCTGGGTTAAATAGCACGTGTATCGCTGTCACAAGAAATAATGCTTTTTTTGTGGTGACATAAAAGCCAGACCCGGTGCTGTTCCCAATAGAAACAAAGACTGGGTATGCCAGATTGTCCTCTGGGATAGCACGTAGCTCGCTTGATGCGGGAGGAGGAGGTACTACTACCGAAGTAGACTGTGCAATTGCGGCCCACCTTGCTAGCCCAATGAACAATGTGAGCAATACCGTAAAACGGCCAGCACCGATTTCCCTCATGTCTGGAATTAGATCATGGCGTTCAGTTAAACAGAATGGAAAGGCTTGCCAATAGCGAACCACGGGAGTGAAAACCGGCAACGGACCTTGCCGCCTCTGAAACGTTCCTTTCAGCGCTCTGCGATTTTTCCAGGAACCCAACCTGCACATAGCTATGCTGGCCGGTCCTCCCTTTCAAATAGCGGCACGGGCACGATGGCGGCGAGCGGCTTTCGGAAATCGAGTCCTAGCTGCTCATGTGCTTCCGGGTGCTGTTCGCGCCAGAGCAGCGTCAGCAGCGCCGTCCAGCCCTTGTCGAGAAACAGGGTCCGGGTCACCATCGCGTGATGCGCGGCGCAGAGCGTGATCATCAGCTCCAGCTTCGAGACGCCCGGCACCCGGTGGTGGACCGATGGGGGCTGCCCGGCGCACAGCCGCGCGATCTCCGGCAGCTCGGCACAAACCCGGCACCGGTAGCCGTCACGCGCGAGCACCGCCTCGCGGAGTCCGCCGAAGTCTTCCTTGTCCTGCCGCTTCAGCGTATAGCAGGTCGCGCATAGCCCGTGCGCAAGCATTTTCAAGCGCCCATAGGGGCAGTGCATCCTTCGCTGGGCTGGCTTCTTCATGAGGCTAGAACGTAGGCTCCGGGCTGATCAGGATGTCGGCCGCGACCCAGCCCGCTTTCCAGGGTTCGGTGCGCCCCTCATCAAAGAGCACTCCATTCTCCCGCGCGGTGTGCCCAGCGTCGTAGAGCAAGCGGCGCGTTCCTAGGAAGCCGTCTTCCCTGCCCTCCGCGAGCCACTGCCGGTGCCGCGCCGATTCCAGCAGCTCCGTGTCCGCGTCTTCCCAGCCCGCGCGCCGGCTCGGGTGCGCGTCTTCGCTTGCCGGGATCTCCGCCAGGCGCGCACGGAAACCGGCCGCGTACTCCCCAGGGTTGCGCGCCTGTTTCAGCACGTCGAGCAGGTCCGTGAGCAGGCTGTGCGCCGGGGTTTGTCTCCTGCCCGTGCGTAGACTCGCGAGCCGCCGGGCCGCGCTCTCCTAGCCAAGCCGTATGCCTGCCGGAGCGCCAACCACAAGTGAGCTTCAGGTCCTTGTCATCCATGCGCTTTCCTTCCTTGAAGTCGCATTTCTGTCAGCAATCTAACTCTCGCAAAAACGAACGTTGCGGACAGCATAGCGCTTCACGTGATGACCTGCGCGTAAAGACTTTCTGAGTGGGGCTGAGCCATTTGCGGAACCAGTTGGGCAAGAATTACGTATAGCTAGGGACATGCTGTTGAAATGGCTCCTGATCTCTTCCCTTCTCTGGTCGGCATGCGGAGTCGCGCAAACCTCCCTGTCATCCGGGGAGCACCGGGCGATGCTGAACGGCGTGAAGCTTTGGTACAAAGTAGCAGGCGATCCCCAACCCGGAGAAGCGCCCGTGCTCTTCCTGCATGGCGGGCCGGGGTACAACAGCTACAGCTTCGAGAAAACCATCGGCGCGCAGCTTCAAACACAAGTGCGGATGATCTACTTGGACCAACGTGGCTCCGGACGCAGTGAGCGGCCGCTCAATCGCGACTACAGCATGGCAACTCTGGTCGAGGATGTCGAAGCTCTCAGAAAGAGCCTAGGTGTTGCAAAGCTCTCGCTCATGGGTCACAGCTTCGGCGGCACAATCGCTCTGGAGTACGCCGCGCGGTTCCCACAGCACGTACAGAAGCTCATTATCATGGACGGTGCCGCAGACATGCCGCAGACTTTTGCTCTTTGGAAAGAAGAAATCGAGCATCGGTATCCCGACAAATGGAAATCTACCCTCGACGGACCGGCAGGAAAGCGTTTGAAGCAGGCTGAGGCCGGCCGTGACAGTTGCGCGATTGCGAAGGCGGAGTTCGGAGCGGAGATGGCGACCTTGCAGGGCGTGGACGGTCAGGCTTTTCACGATGGGCAGCAATTTCACGACCGGCGCTTCCAGCAGGAGCAGAAGCAACTGGATGAGGCGAGCGGGCTGCGGAACACGGGAGAGTTCAGCGCCGCGTACTTCGCCCAGGAAAGTCAATTTCCTTGCTACCGCTTCATGGCTTTGCGTCGCCTCACAATGCCGGTGTTGGTGATGGTAGGCAAGTTCGACGGCGCTGTCGGCGTAAGCCAGATGCGTATGCTCGCAGCTCGTCTGCCCAATGCTGACTTTGACGAGTTCAAGCTCAGCGGACACTTTGTGTATGCCGAAGAGCCTGCGAAGTTCACTCGGGATGTAGAGGGTTTCCTGAGTTCCGGCAGTACACCCACGTCTTTTTAGCAGCGCGGTAAGACAGCGGAGGCAGTAATGAAGTGTGTCCTCTCGTCAGCAATCTAGCTCTTGCAAAAACGAAGGATGGTGTTGAAAAACTCCGCTTGAGCTGAGTTGCCGAAAAAGCGAAGCGTCAGGATGCCCTAGGAGCGATCGGCAGCAGGCCGTCGACCTTGAACATCCCCCAAAATGTCACCCTTCAAGACCGATCATGAGTTTTTCAACACCATTCTTCGTTTGTGATCGTCAGGGGATACTGATCTATCAACCGGCCAGTAACCGTAAGTGCGCCGACCTTGCTTCTTCGGTGTAGATGGACGATTAAGCGTTACCTCAGACGGGTAAGCGGAGGAACCACCGATGCCGGGCTGTCGTATAGGACGACATGACTCTGTTCAGCAGTCGGCAGGATGGAAAGTCCCTGCCCCGTAAACTGCGTGCGCAAAAAGAGCGCCGCTTCGCTGTGATGCTCCTTACCGGCTTTACCGCGGCAGCCCAACTGACAGTTGCCCAAACATCGCCGCCTAGCGAGGCTCTTGACTTTGCAACCATCTCCCGGATTCGCGAGGAGGGCCTGAACCGCTCGCACATCATGGAAGCTGCTTCCGAGCTTGCCGATGAGGTCGGGCCGCGCCTCACCGGGTCTCTTGAGTTTGAACGTGGTGCGCAGTGGGCCGTTGCGAAGCTGCACTCAATCGGACTGGCTGATGCGCACGAGGAAAGCTGGGGCGAGTTCGGCATGTCCTGGACCCAGCTCGGTACTACGCTGCTGCTCGAAAAGCCAGTGCCGGCGACCTTGGTCGCGCAGGCTACTCCCTGGTCCCCCGCAACACAGGGGGAGGTTACGGCACCTGTGGTTTTGATTCCGAAGCTGACGAGTGAGTCCGAACTTGCTCAGTTCCAAGGCAAGCTGGCCGGAAAGGTAGTGCTGTACGGAGCCCCGCCCGAGGTCGACTTGCATCCGAAGTCGCCCCTGGTTCCCGTAGACGAAGCATACTTTGCAGCGCGCATGAACTATCCGTCGGCAGCGCAGCCTTCAGTGCCGTCGCAGGATTTGGAGGCCGCCCGCGAAAACAAGTTCCGCGCGCGGGTCGGGCAGTTCTTCGCAAAGCAGGGTGTAGTCGCCGTCCTGTCTCCCTCGCCCGGAGATGCGGCCACCTTTCACGATGACGACAGCCTCGGGCTGGGCTGGTTAATCTTTCAAGCGGCGCACAAGCAGGCGATTCCTTCGGCGGCTTTGGCTCCCGACGCATATGGACGCTTGGCGCGGCTTTGCGGGAGCGGCGTACCGGTGACTGTGAAGCTCGACATACGCGCGCGCTTTGGCTCCGAACACGTGGACGGCCAAAATGTGATCGGGGACATTCCGGGCACGGATGCCCGGCTTAAAGACCAGATCGTCATGCTCGGCGGCCACCTCGACAGCTGGGCGGCTGCCACGGGTGCCACGGACGATGGAGCCGCCGTCCTGATTGCCTTGGAGGCGCTCCGCATCTTAAAAGCGTGCGGTGTTCAGCCGCGCCGCACGATTCGCGTCGGCCTTTGGGGCGGCGAGGAGCAAGGCATGCTCGGCTCCCTCGGCTACGTCGGGCAGCACTTTGCTGTTGTAAATCGGCGGAGCGGTGCTCCGTGGGACGAGCTTCCGGCGTGGGAACGTCCGGCGGCCGGCATCGTCCCGAAACAGGATTACGACAAGCTCGACGTGTACTTCAACCTCGATGCGGGCGGCGGCCGCATTTTGGGGATCTATCTTGAAAACAATCTTGGTGCCGCCGATGTGTTCCGGCGCTGGATCGAGCCGGTCCAAGATCTTGGCTTCAGCCACGTTTCGCTTCTTCCGAGGCGAGGTGTCGACAGCGTCCGCTTCGAGGAAGCAGGCTTGCCGGGTTTCGAATTCATGCAAGACATCCGCGATTACGACACGCGGACGCACCACACGAATCTGGACACTTACGAACGCCTGTCCGAAGCGGATCTGAAGCAGGCGGCCACCGTCATGGCCATCTTTGTCTTCAACGCCGCGCAGAGCAACACCATGATTCCCAGAAAAGCGCAGTAAGCTGCCTGTCGAACTGGTCGCTGCCGGATCAGCCAGGCGCTATGCTGTCCGAAACGGTCAATGCTGTTGAAAAACCCATTTCAAGAGTGAGCGAAATGTCTGAAGACTGGCACGCTCAGCAACAGACGGAGAAGCAGAATCTCGGCGGAAAAGGCGGAGTACGTACTCCGCCCTTTAAGTCGAGCATCCGGCTACGGCGGGAGATCCCTTTCGCTCTTCCTGCCCTGGCAACCCCGGCGCATTAGCCCAAGGGAATAAATGGAACGAGCAGCTTCGCATCGAACTTGCCGCCCAGGTGCAGTGCATGACGCCCCTTGTTCAATGTCTGGTAAACAGGCATTTCAGGGAAGTCCGTGCGCACCACCGGATCGTAACCCGTGATCACCAGCTCCAGGGTTTCGCCCGCGCTCCAGCGCATGCTGTGAGGCCAAAAAGCAATCTCGATCGGAACGATCCCGCCGGGCGACAGCTTTTCGGCCTTGTCGAAGTGTTGAAACGGCCGCAGCTCGGAAGACTTCGCCGGGTCGGTCTTACGTAGGGACACGCGCAAGGAGCCGTTGGGCCCCGCGTGGGTCCGCCCTGTAACGACTACAGCCTCCTTGATCTCACCATTAACGTCGCGCTTCCGCAAACGGGCGAAGATGTCCATGTCGTCGTTGCCGCGCGCTTCGACAAAAAGCTTCAGATTGAAATAGCCCGTAAGTTCGATCGATTCGTCCAGAACTGTTTTGAACACCAGTTCCTCGCGCAACTCCGCATCGTAGGACACCTCACTCTCCTGGCTGATCGGATCCCAGCTCAGAACGCCTTGGCCGTCCTTTGTGCCGAGGTGAAGCGGGCGCGCTTGCTCCCGAGCCAGGGGAAACTCGCTCTCGACTCGGTTGACGAGATCGCGGTTGCCGGGATCAAGAACTGACATCCGCACCTTGGGCGTTTGCTGCCAGCTGTTCTTCACACCTTTTAGGTAATAGTCAAAGAAGCTGCGGAGATCGTCGAGGTGCGCGGGCGTCAGATAATCCGTCCACTCCATCGTGTTGTGGACCCTGAGCCACTTATCGGTCGAGGCGATCCGTTCCCACGCCTGAAAGGTGCCGTCGGTGTGGATGACGCTTGTCCAGGAGGCAACTAGGTAGGCGGGAACCTTGACCTGCTCCAGCTTGGCCGATTTTTCCTGCCAGTACGCGTTGTAATGCGGGTACTTTTCAATCATCGCCGGCACATCCTCGATCATGCTGTGACCGGGGAGGTGTGTCGTCAGAGCTTCCTGGAACGTGGGGTATGGGATGCCGCCCCGAGCCACGAAGTGCCGGTAAATGTCGCATGCGCCCTCCCAGGGAGCGATGGCGGCCAGGGCCGGCGGGTTTTCGGCCGCCACAAAATACTGCGTCATGGCGAGCCAGGAGTTGCCCGACAGTCCGACCTTGCCGTTGGACCAAGGCTGCCGCGCCAGCCAGGCAATCACGTCGCAGCAATCCTGTGCATCGGCCGTGCCCCAGGTGCGGATGTCGCCTTCAGAGCCGTATGCGCCGCGCGGGTCGGCTTGCACGACGGCATACCCGTGCGACACCCAGTAGGCCGGCAGGGGAGCCTCAAAGGCATGCAGCCCGTCCTCCCACCGGCGCGGCACATCCATGCGCTGCTCATGGCCGAACGAATCGAAGTTAAATCCAGCGCCCCGCTTCCCATACGGTGCCCACCACATCACGATTGGGCAATCTTTCCCCTCGACTGGGCGATAGATGTCGACTCGGACGACCGTGCCGTCGCGCAAAGCAATCGGCACGTCTCGGTCCACGCGAATGTCGCACGGGAGCGGCATCACGCCTTCCGCTTGCACGGAACCTTTCCGAAGCACGTAGGTTTCTTCCTTGAGCCCGGGATAGCCCGTCTTTTCGACCGGGGCGGCTTTCCGGTAAATGACTTCGATACCACTGATGGTTGTGTCGTTCGGCATGGCGCAGACCTTTCTGGATAGCGGTTTGTGGTGCGTGAAACATTGCCTTGGGGACGAAGAAATCAATCACCGGCCAGCAGCGCTACCCAGCGCCGCAGCGGCCTGTATCGGCTCGGCTTTGTAAAGCAGGGTTTACTGCTCGGCATGGTAACTCTACATATTTCGATGCAGTACCGTGCGGAACGGTACATTTTGTTTGCCATGAACGGAGCATGCCGGAATACGAAAAGCGTGAGCCTGTGCTTTTAAGGAAGATCCATCACGTGCGACTCAGGCCTTCGGCTTGAACAGGCGGCAAAATCTTAAGGCACACGGTTCTTGCCGTCGCCATCATCGGCACTGTAGGCCGCGAGAAAAGTTGCAACAGCCGCTTCTATACGCTGGGTGCGTTCGCGGCTGCTCGGCCGGTCCCCAATGCCAAGCACTGCGCGGCGCAAAAGCATGCCGGTGACCATGTCGATAAATTGTTCGGCGGCGGCTTCCGGACTTGCAATGGCGAGGACGCCTTGGTCGGCCTTCCCACGCAAGTACTCGGCAAGAACAGTGATCATGCGCCCCGGCCCGCTCTCGTAAAACGCCTTTCCGAGCTCGGGAAAGCGACGCGCCTGGGCTACAGCAAGGCGGTACAGCTCCAACGTTTCGTCATGGAGAACGATTTCAAGCAATTTCATGCTGAAGTACCGGAGAACGTGACGCACATCACCGCTGCTTACAACCAGCCCCGCGAGTTCGGCTTCGACCCTGTTCGCGCCCCGCTGCATCACAGCCGCGAAAAGAGATTCCTTCGTCGGATAACGATTATAAAAAGTGCCTTTGGAGGAGTTCGACCGCTTGGCGATCTCAAGCATGGTCGCTTGCTCGAAGCCTTTCTCCAGAAAAACCTTAGCTGCCGCATCAAGGAGTTCTTCAACGCGCGTTTCCGGTAAGCGAAGCTGAACTTCTTCTCTTGGCATCCCAGTCCATGCTTTCTGACAAAATCATAGTCGGACCGGCGCGCTTGGGAGTTGGGTCGATGTACACCGGCAGTAACAGTTGTTTGTGTGAATCTTGAAAGGGATCGATTCAGAAGAATCGTGCAGGGATGCTGTTTAACCAAGCGTAGCCGGGCCGGTGCATGGACGGCAAGCTTTCGGCTGGCCGCAGCATCCGGATTTGCTGATGCGGGTTCCGGTGCAAACGACCGAAATAGGGTGGGTGACAGCATTGTCGGTTCGCCAGGTGGGAGCCATAGTCCCAGCCTAGACCGGAGCGCGTCGGCTTCCCGCCTACCGCGCTTTGGCATGAGATCACACCTGGTATGTTCCTGCGGGGGGGGGTACGCCGCCGCAGCATTTCAACGTGCAAGCTCGGAGTCGAAGAACCGCGCCATAAAGTCTATTGCTTCCCGGCTTTCGGGCAGCGCCGCGTCCTCCCAGAACGCGTGCGGCAGCGCCTCGAAGACGATCAGTCTGGCATTCGCCCCTGCCCGCAGAAATGCTCGATGCAGCGTTGTGGTTCCACTCAAAAGCATGTCCCGGGTGCTCGTCACAAACAGCGTCGGCGGCATGCCGTGTAGGTCCGCGTACACCGGCGAAACAACAGGGTCCGTGAGGCTTGCCTGACCCAAGTAGTCGCTGTCGCCTTTTCTCGGCGGCTTCGGAGGTGTCAGCTCACCGGCCAGGCCATGCTGTGTAAAGAGGGCTTGCGAATCGCCGTTGCGGCTGAAGTCGCCAGTACCGGAAAAGATGCCGAGCGCGCCTGGTAAAGGCAAACCGAGCTGCTTGAGGCGGACCGATACCTCAGCCGTGAGCACGGCACCGGATGAGGTTCCGAAGATGGCGACGCTCCGTGGCTGATGCGTTTTGAGCATTTCGCGGTAAACCGCGACCGCGTCGTCCACCGCCGCCGGAAAGGGGTGCTCCGGTGCCAGCCGGTACAGCACGGCGACCACTTGGGTTTGCGACTGCAGCGCCAACGGCGCGGATTCCGTGATCGAGCCCGTGTCGGAGGTGCCGCCGCCTCCATGCAGGTTGATCAGCACACGGCGGCGATGGCCCCCCGCGATCTTCGCAGGTGTGATGATCGTCACCGGCACACCGGCCAGCGTGCCCGGTTCCACTGCCGCGCTATGGTTGGCGCGCAGGGTTTCTGCAGCCATGAGCTGCACCGCGTCAAAATGGGCGCGCCAGGCAGGCAAGCCTGAAGGCAATGCCTTCACGGCGGCAGCGTCCGCTAGCAGGTGCTGCGCCTCGGGGCTAATTGTGTTCGGAACCGGGACGATGGCGTGTGATGTAGGCCGTACCGTCGCCCGCGACGGCAGCCGCGTCCTTCTGCGGCCTAGGAGCATCGGCGGCCTGCTGCACATCTCCTCGGACACAGGAGAAACTTCCTCCCAGCAGAGCAAGCACGCTCAGCATAGCTGCGTGCGTTCGAAGTCGCATGAGCGGCAAGCCGGTTGTCACCTCGCAAGAGAATGTCGCGCTGCCTATGGTACCGTCTCGCACCTGAAGTCTGACCAGCTCTGCTGGAGGCGCGGCACACACGAGCCCTTCACGGCTGACCGGAATGGCATAAATAGATGAACCGAAGGGCTGCGCTACTGAGGCAGCGTCCTCTTACTGGATATGGTATGCGAAGCCGGGCTTTTCTCAATCAGGTGCCAGCGTACTCCAAAACCGCGCGTTGCTGAAGTTCTCGCGCGCAGGCTGCTTTCCTCCAAGCAATTCCAAATCATAGCCCGCGTGGGCACATCGCAGCCTTGCGGAAAATCGCCGACCTACTCAGCGGCGGCTTCGGCGTACCCGGCCTCGGTAAAACTGAGCAGTACTAAGGCCTGCAGGCCTGGCTAGCGGAACCGGCGGTGTTCCCGTGAGTCGAATGGGCTGCCCAGAAAAGGCTGGATCTCGTTTCGGAACCGGATAGTGTGGACAGCGCCCTGGTGCAGCTCATAGCTGCGGGCATCACGCCAGGTCTCGACGATAGTGAAGTGGTTGCTTTCCCCGTTCTGCTGAAGAATGACGTAGGAGACCAAACCCGCATCCTGCTGTGTCGCGGCCGCTTGATTGCGCAGGAGCCGAGCCGCATCCTCTTCAGACTTCGGCTTGTACGCGTCCGGGATAATGTCCACATGGCTGACGATCGTGACAGAGTCGTCCCTTTGCTGCGCGAGGCAAACATGAGTGAGCCCGGCTGAAACTGCAAGCATGAACAGGAGGGCAGGCACCGCTGAGCGAAGCTTCATCTACTTATCCTCTTCGAGCTGTCCAAGGACCTGCAAACCGCTCTCTCGGACCTTTGAGGCCTCATCGCCCTTTCCGCCTGTCGCCTCCGTACCTACGAGGCCAGGGCCTGGGTGATCCTGCTGGCGAGCGAGCTGGCCGACAATCCCGGCCCTTCGATCACGAACAGCGCCGAAGCGCTGGCTACGGCGCTCGCCGAGCGGAGCGGCGGCTGCTCGGGCTGCTGCTCGGGGCGCATCCGGCAAGCCTGGCGCGCGCGGAGCTGGCCGGCCGCGCCGGGTACTCGAACAGGCGAGAAATGGCAGCATCGACTCTTCTCTCAACCCCAATGGGCACCGAGCCAGCGTCAAGAGCGGCTCTTCAAGAGTGCGAATAGAAACACGGTGGAGAGCAATGGTTCGGCGCAAATGCAGAAGCAAAAGCCCCGATTAAGGAAGTAACACGTTGACACCCGTCACCTGCTCATAGAAAGCCGACTTGTAAGGACTTTTCTGCTAAGTGAAGCCGTTCTAAGGCATTTGCTCTTCGATTGATCCTGGCGCGCCGATGTCGGTCCAAGCCGAAAGTGCGCGAAACTTATCTATATCACCGTGAAGCTTGACGAGCTTATCCTCCACGAGCTGGTTAGCAATCGAGCCAAGCAGCAGAAAAGACGGCGGATCGGGCAATTCGACAATTTTGAGCATGGCCTGCACCCCGCGCTTCAGATCGCCGTTCCAGTTCAGCTCGCGCTCATCCATGCGCTTACGGAACGCATCATAGTTGGCTATCTTGCCTTCGGACTTCTGGAGCGAGCGCCCGGCCCAGTCCGTCTTGAACATGCCAGGCTCGACGGCGGTGACACGGATGCTGAATTCAGCGACCTCCTGCCGCAGCGCCTCAGTGATTCCTTCCATGGCAAACTTTGTAGCGTTGTAGATGCCCACGTTTGGAAATGCCGCCAAGCCGCCCATTGAGGTGATGTTCAGGATGCGCCCGGCGCGGCGTTGCCGCATACCCGGCAGCACAGCCTGCAGCATTGCGATCTGGCCAAATACGTTGACATCAAACTGCGTACGCACCTGATCCAGCGATGCTTCTTCAATAGAGGTCATTAGGCCGTACCCGGCGTTGTTGACCAGCACATCAATCGGGCCAGCTTCCTGCTCAATCTCAGCCACGAGCTGCCCCAGCTTGTCTGTGTCCCGCATATCGAGCAGTTTGCCAATCGCCTGTTGCGGGTTATCGCGTTCGAACTCTTCGCGGTCCTGCTCCTTGCGAACGGTGCCGACCACACGCCAACCTTGCGCAAGCGCCTCCGTTGCAAGGGCCTTTCCCAAACCGGAGCTAATACCTGTGATTAGAACTGTTCTGAGTTGCGTGTTGTTCATGAGCAATTTGATGTGTCACGGGACAGATCGGCGCGTTCCCCGGAAGTGACGGCTGAGTCAGTAACGGGAAACGCGCTTGTGAGAAGCTGGCTCCGTTAAGCTGTCCGAAACGTTCGATGGTGTTGAAAAATTCTGCTTCAGCCGAGTTGCCGAAAAAGCGAAGCGCCAGGATGCCCTAGAAGCGATCGGCAGCAGACAGTTGACCTTGAAACATCCCCTAAAATGTCACCTTCAAAACCGATCTTGAGTTTTTCAACACCATCGGTCGTTTATGAGGGAGAGGATAGAAGCATGTGGGGCTGGTTGAAGAGCGGGCGAGACCGGGATTTGGAGGAAGCCACCCTGAGATTGGAGGTGGCTAAGAAGTTGCTGGATCTCGGCGAGCGTTCAGGCGGCCTCACGCCGGAGACCCGCAAGCGCATTCAAGCCGAAGCGGACGAAGTGATGAGTTTGTTGTTAAGGACGCGCCGCCGGTAACGAGACGGCCGACCATTTGCGCGGGCTACCTACGCGGCCTAGAACAAATTGTTTTCGGAGAAGTTCAGATCGCAGGATCGGTCGTTTGTGGAGGGACATTATGGCGGATGACTGGAGCTACTGCGGCCGGCGGACCGAAGCCGGCACGGAGGTGGTGTGCTTTCGAAGGGAAAACGGAGCGGAAAGGGTAATTCCCTTGGACCCCCGCTTTGACTTGTGGAAACACAGCCCGAGCGGCTTTGAATGGGGATACTCGGGCAGCGGCCCGGCGCAATTGGCTCTTGCCTTGCTTGCGCATGTGCTTCCCCACGAGGAAGGAGCAGTGGTGCTGCGCCACGCCTTCAAGGACAAGATCGTGGCCGAGCTTAATCACGGAGGCTGGATTCTGACTGAAGACCAGATCCTGGAAACGGCCGATGCGCTCAGAAAGGAAGAACTCGCACGGCTTGGCGAGTCGGGATAAGATTCGTGAACGGTCGTTTTTGCGACTGCTAGACTGCTTCGGAGAAGGTATCTATGAGAGCAGAACCGAAAGCGGATAAAAGCTTGCTGAGCTTCCTACGTAAGGAAGAAAGCTCAATCGCTGGTGCTTTTTTACGAGTGTTGTAATTGCTGTTTCCCGGTTCCATGATTTACTTACCACTACGTCGGCAATCCTTGCTGGTGCGGCGATAGTAGGTCTGTTCTCGGCGGCCTGGTACGCGCTCGTCTACCGCAAGACAGGATTGTCGCAGAAAGAGCTTTCAGATATGAAGATGCGTTGACAAATGATTAGCAAGAGTCAGCTGGTCTGCCCGGCTTGATTTGTGCCAGTTGGTAAAAGAGAACTGGACAAGGAGAGCACATGCCACGAGGCAAGAAGTTGGAGCCGGAGCAGGTAGTGAACCTGATGCGGCAGATCGAAGTGGGCGTGGCCAACGGCAAGTCGACACCGCAGGCGTGCAAGGAAGCGGGGATCGTCGAACAGACTTACTATCGCTGGCGCAAAGAGTACGGCGGCCTGCAGGTGGACCACCCGGCAAGCGAGCATAAGCCGCAGCAGAATCAAGCTCTCGTATGTGACGCCTTTTGAGAGCAGCTCGCTCCGTACAAGCTCGAAAACCGTTGCTTGACAGCAAGGAGCATGTCGGCCGGTCTCTCGCATTCTCACTCAACGGTGCGGGCCGGTGAATGCGGGCCGCGGCTGACCCGGAACACATGGCCGTCCGGGTGGCGCAAGTGTATCTCGCGGACGCTCCACGGCGTGTCGCTGGGCGGCAGCGTGACTTCCAGCCCGGCGGCTATCCATGGAACGAGCTTGGGACTCTGGTTTCTCAGCGAATCATTCACAAGCACAAGGACACTTTCTTTCCGAAGCTCGACAGGAACGGCTCACGACACCGTGTTTCGCTTGTGGCTGCCGAACGAGGCAGCATCGACAGCGGCGGAAGGCTGGGCCTAGCGAAGAATAAGCCAGATCTACTTGCCGGCCCTCGGAAGTCGGTCTCTTATTGCATAGCTTCCACCGCGAGATGAAGGCAGCCGGTGTCACCCGGTCATCTGGCGATCTCGGCGGAACTCACACCGTCCGATGCCCAAGTAACTCAACTTCGCCCCTGGGCAACCCTTGCTGACGGCTCCACCTAAATCGGGCCACAATTATTTGCCCAAGCCGCGGCGCAAGTCGCTTTCCTTCCCGTACCTGAGTGAATCGATAAGAGCTGCGAGTGCCGCTGGCTGGTTTCGACGGCTTGGGTAGTAGAGAAAGTAGCCCGGGAACGTCGGGCACCAATCTTTCAGCACCTGTATGAGCCGTCCCTCGCGGAGCAAAGATTTCAGGGATTCCTCCATCGATGTGCCAAGCCCAACGCCGTCCAGCACAGCCTGGATCACAAGATCTGGGTCATCGAAGGAAAAAGGGCCTTGTGGACTGACTGTAAGGCTCTTGGAGCCCTTCTCGAATTCCCAGCGGTACATACCATTGCTGAAACGGAATCCGATACAGGCGTGGTCCTTGAGTTCTTGCGGGTGCCGTGGAGTGCCGTTCGCTTTCAGGTACGCCGGCGAGCCGACGACGACCAGGCGCATGTCTCCCGTCACAGGAACGGCGATCATATCGCGCTGGATGAACTCTCCGAGCTGAACCCCGGCGTCGTACTCTCCCGCGACTAGGTCGACGGCATCGTTGGAGTGAGTGATTTCAAGGATGATGTCCGGGTACTTACGCGCAAACTCAGCGAGCTTTGGGATGAGTACCATCTCCGTGACGGTTCGGGGAGTGACGATGCGAAGCCGTCCGGCAGGCTGCTCCCTCTGATTTCGCGCCTCCGCTACGGCCCGTTCGATGCGCTCCAACGCCGGAACAAGCTCTTGAAGAAGGGCTGAACCGGCAGCAGTCGGCGATACGCTGCGTGTCGTTCTTGCCAGGAGCTGCACTCCCATTCGTTTCTCCAAGCCGCGCATGGCATGGCTCAGAGCAGACTGCGACACGCCCAGACGTGCGGCGGCACGGGTGAAGCTGCGTTCCGCAGCGACCGTACGGAATGCGGAAAGTTCGGCTAGGTCGGCTCTCTCCATTGATGAATTGTACTCATGAAGCTTTCCTAGACGAGGCTCCTCGCAAGGGGAATGCCTAACGTCTTATCAAGTGTTGCAGATAGGGAGGAACACCATGGAGATCTCTTTCAAAGGACAGGTGGCTCTCGTCACGGGTGCGGCGTCGGGTCTCGGCCTCGCGACGGCGAAGGCGTTTGCGGAGGCGGGGGCCTCGGTCGTACTTGCCGACGTAAACGAAAAGGAAGTACAGGCTGCGGCGAAGGAACTCGCCGACAAGGGCTACAAGACACTCGGGGTGCGCTGCGACGTATCCAGGGACGAAGAGGTCAAGACATTGGTTGAGAAAGCTGTCGAAACCTTCGGCCGTTTGGATGTCGCCTACAATAACGCGGGCATTCAGAACCAGCTAGCGGAGGCTGCCGACCAGACGCTCGAAGATTACGACAAAGTGATGGGCGTGAACCTACAAGGTGTGTGGAGTTGCATGAAGTATGAGCTGCGGGTGATGCGCAAGCAGGGCTCGGGCGCTATCGTGAACTGCTCTTCGCTCGGTGGCTTGATCGGTGGGCCAGAGCGCGGCATCTATCACGCGGCGAAACACGGCGTCATCGGGTTCACGAAGAGTGCGGCCATGGAGTATGCGGCCAAGGGCATCCGCATCAACGACGTTTGCCCCGGCATGATCCGCACCCCGATGAGCGACCAGATGGAAGCGGCGGGACAGGGCGAAGCGCTCAAGAAGATGCTGGAACAGAATGTGCCGATGAAGCGCGAGGGCAAGGCTTCCGAGATCGCGGACGCGGTTCTCTTCCTGTGCAGCGATAAAGCGAGCTACATCACCGGTCAGTCCATCTCAGTCGATGGTGGCTTCGTGATGCGGTAGGGTGAACACCTCTCCAAAAGCCATATCGGGCGGCGACCTTCAGCAAACGGAGGTCGCCGATCCGAACCGGCGGCAGTTCTGCCAGTCCGCGCTGGCGTTCAGCATCGCCGCACTCTTATCTATTGAGCCGCTTTCGGCTGAAAGGAACACCATGCCAGATACGAAGCAGCCCTTGCCCGCCGTGCTGTCGTACGACGATGTGCGCTCCGTATCTCCGGCGCTTGAGCACTACACCAAAGACACGCTGCTGGGTGGTGTTTGGAGACGACCTGAACTGTCGCTTCGCGACAGGAGCGTCGTTACAGTCGCCGCTCTCATCGCTCGAATCCAGATCATCGAAATGCCGTCCCACTTCGCGCTGGCGCTCGACAACGGTGTGAAGCCTGCCGAACTGTCGGAGATCATCACACATCTGGCGTTCTACGCGGGATGGGCAAACGCGATGGCGGCCGTTGCGGTCGCAAAGGATATCTTCCATCAGCGCGGCATCGGTGCGGACCAACTCCCGCCCGTGAAGGACAAGCCGCTGCCCATTAATGAAGAGTCGGAGAAGATGCGCGCTACCCAGGTCAGCAGCAACTTCGGGAGCGTCTCGCCGGGGCTTGTAGGAAACACGACCGACCTTCTGTTCCGCGATCTCTGGCTCCGGCCGGCACTGGCACCCCGCGACCGCAGCCTCATTACGGTGAGCGCCCTGATCAGCAACAATCAAACGGCACAGATCACCTATCACCTGGGCCGTGCGATGGATAACGGCCTGACGCAGGAGCAAGCTTCGGAGGTGCTGACCCACATCGCTTTCTACGCTGGTTGGCCTTGCGCGTTCTCGGCTCTGCCTGTGGTCAAGGATGTTTTCGCAAAGCGGCAGAGATAACACGAACCATCCTATCTAAGAGGAAACTATGAAGATCACGCAAGTAGGCGATACACCTTCCGCAGTTGGACCAGCTGACTGGTTTACCGGTCATGTGCGGATCGACTCACTCTTTCCGCCCGATGGCGGTCGGCGGTCGAACGGCGGCATCGTCACGTTCGAGCCAGGCGCACGGACCCGCTGGCACACACACCCTGCCGGCCAGACCATCCTCATTACGCAAGGGTTGGGCTGGGTGCAACGCGAAGGGGAGGATGTCCAGAAGGTTCAACCCGGGGACGTGGTGTTCTTCGAGCCGAATGAGAAGCACTGGCATGGGGCCTCCGCGCAGGTGGGCATGTCGCATCTGGCGATCACCGAGGTGCTGGACGGCAAGGCAGTGGACTGGTTGGAACCGGTCTCCAATGAGCAGTACGACTTGAGCAAATAGGACTGCGAGTATCTCTTGAAAAAGCGGTTGCTTGGACAGCTGGAAGTCTCGGCCATGGGGCTGGGATGTATGAGGATGAGCAGCGGACATGGTCCCGCTCCAGACAAGCAAGAGATGCTTGCGGTTCTGCGCGGGGCAGTGGAACGCGGTGTTACCTACTTCGACACCGCGCAGGTCTATGGCCCCTTCACCAACGAGGAAGTCGTCGGGGAGGGACTCGCATCCGTCCGCGACAAGGTCGTCATCGCGACCAAGTTCGGGTTCAGCGCAGATGCACACGGGAGCGGTCAACGCGGCCTCGATAGCCGGCCCGCCTTTATCAGGGCAGGCGTAGAAGGCTCCCTCAAGCGCTTGCGGGTCGAATCCCTCGATTTGCTGTACCAGCATCGCGTCGATCCGAAGGTGCCGATCGAAGAGGTAGCCGGGGCCGTAGGCGAGTTGATCCGGGAAGGCAAGGTGAAGCACTTCGGCCTGTCCGAGGCCGGCGTGAACACAATCCGCAAAGCCCATGCTGTACAACCTGTTGCGGCAATCCAGAGCGAATACTCACTCTGGTGGCGGCGGCCGGAGCAAGAACTGCTGCCCGTTCTAGAGGAGCTTGGGATTGGGTTCGTACCCTACAGTCCGCTTGGCCGCGGGTTTCTCACCGGCACCATGACGGCGGAGACGATCATCCCGGAAGGTGATGTACGAGGAACTTTCCCCCGCATGCAGCCGGAGGCCAGAAAGGCCAATCAGGGATTGGCGGACTGGCTGAACAGCTTTGCCGCGGAACGGCAAGCTACTGCGTCCCAAATCGCCCTGGCCTGGCTCCTCGCGCAGAAACGATGGATCGTGCCGATTCCGGGAACGACGCGTCTCTCGCGGGTGGAAGAGAACAACGGCGCGGTCGAACTGAAACTGACTCCTGACGACCTCGGCCAAATCGACCAGAAGCTCGCGAACTTTGAGATCGTAGGTGATCGCTACCCGGAAGCGATTGAACGCCAAACCAATGTCTAATTTACTCAGCGTGGAGAACCGGCAAGATGAAAAGAAGACTGCTTGTTCTTGCAGTTTGCTTTGGGTCACTGCGTATCGTGAATTTCGTGATGAACGCGCAAGAGAGGCCAACAAAGCTTGTAAGGATTGCTGAGATCGAGGTCGATGCCGCGCAGCTTGAGGCGTACAAGGCCGAGTTGCGCCGGGAGATCGACGCCTCGATGCGCCTAGAGCCCGGTGTTTTGGCTTTGTATGCGGTGGCGGTGAAGGACCGGCCAAACCAGATCAGGCTCTTTGAGATCTACTCCGGGGATAAGGCGTACCAGGCGCACTTGCAGTCCCCTCATTTCCGGAAGTACAAGGCTGCGACCGCAGGCATGGTGAAGTCTCTCACCCTGATCGAGACGGACCCGGTAGAGCTAGAAAACCGATGACCTCTGCGCGCGAACATTGAGGCCCCTTAAAGTTCGCTTCGTCAGAGATTGGCGCGTGACGGCCGAGCAAGGGAAAACCGTCATCCGACTACAACGATAAACAGCTGAGAAACTTGGAAGTTCCACGGCGCGAAAGGAGCAAACGAACTTCCTGCGATGCTGGTCAAGCGCCCGTAAGTGCTGGTCTCAGCACAAGCGGCGGAAAGACAGATAACCGCACATAATCAGACTGCGTCGTGTTCTTCATTGGACAGAAATGAAACCTAAGCTCACACTCAAGTCTGGCCTGAGCTTGCCAGGCTTTAGACACAGGAGACTTGAAGACCAGCATGAACCGCCGCCGTTTTGTTTCAAGCGCTGCCGGAGCCGCACTCGTGCAAGCAGTCAGCGGACGGGCGGATGCTTCAACCCCGGCCGCAGCCGACCACGCCCTGCCGAGTCCGGAGCAAGGTGCTGCCCAATTCAAAGCGCAGGCAGCGCCGTTCCCGGACGGGTTCCTATGGGGCATGGCGACGGCAGCCTTCCAGGTCGAGGGCGCATGGAACGAGGACGGCAAGGGCGAGTCCATCTGGGACCGCTTCTGCCACACCCGGGGCAAGGTCAAGGGCGCGGCCACGGCGGACACGGCTTGCGACCACTACCACCGGTACCGGGAAGATATCGCCATCCTCAAGCAGCTCAACCAGAAGAGCTATCGCTTTTCGATTTCCTGGCCGCGCATCCAGCCGAGCGGCACCGGCGCGCCGAATCAGCAAGGCTTGGACCACTACAGCCGCGTTGTCGACGCCGCGCTCGAAGCAGGCATCCGGCCCTTCTGCACGCTCTATCACTGGGACCTGCCGCAGGCGCTTGAGGAGCGCGGCGGCTGGCCCAACCGGGATCTTGCCGGTTATTTTGCCGACTATGCCGGGATGCTCGCCAAGCACCTTGGGGACCGGATCACTGTGTGGGCACCCTTCAATATGCCGTGGACGGTCGCCTATCTCGGCTACGGCACGGGTGCGTTTCCGCCCGGGCGGGCCGACTACACGGACTTCCTGAAGGCGGCCCACACCATCAACCTCGCCCAGGGACAGGCGTTCCGCTCACTCAAGGCAGCCTCCTCAAAGGCGACCGTCGGCAGCGCCTACGGCATGTCGCCGGCTTACCCGAGAACGGACAGCGAAGCTGACCGCGCCGCGGCCGAGCGCTATCACGCCTTCAACAACGTTTTCTTTCTCGAAACCGCGATCCACGGCAGGTACCCGAATGCGTTCGTGGTACCGACGCCCTACGAGCAAATGGGCTTTCATCCTGGCGACGACAAGATCATGCAGGTGCCGCTCGACTGGGTCGGCTTCCACTACTACACGCGGCGGCTGGTCGCGGACGCACGTGCCTCGCACGGAAGCAGCGGCGGCACGATCGCAACCGAAACCCAGGACACCGCGAACGGCGGCGACCGCTGGACCGAGATGAGCGCGGTGATGCCCGCTGAAGGCCCGCTCACGGACGGCGGTTTGGAGGTATGGCCGCGCGGGATCTATGACCTGGTCACCCGCATTAGCCGGGAGTACAACCACCCGATCATCGAGATCACGGAAAGCGGGTGCAGCTACCTCGATGCGCCGTACGCGGGCCGCGGCGGGCAGGTGCCCGATGCGCGGCGCATCGCGTTCTTCCGGGACGAGCTCGCTGAACTCTCGCGCGCCATCACAGACGGAGCGCGCGTGCGGGCATTCCATGCCTGGAGCCTGCTCGACAACTTCGAGTGGGCCGACGGGTACGCGGAGCGTTACGGCATGACATATGTAGACTTCCGCGATCAAAAGCGGACAATCAAGGACTCCGGCCTTTGGTACGGGCGCGTGGCCGCCGCGAACAGTGTGATCGAGTAGTTCAACCCAGGATGCTGGTTCTTAAGTGCCGATGCTTGGACGCTGTCAGCATCCCTTCACAAACGACCGGTTCTGACTACCGTGGGGTGCCGTTCCCTGACAAGCTCGCGCATCGCAAGGCTTGCAGGTGTCCCCAGTACCGTCAAGCCCCTGCTGACCCCCTCCGCATCGCGATCACTGCGGTTTTGACTCACTTTCCACTTACCCTCGAAGCGCGTGACCTCAAGTTCGAGCCCGACGATGGATCGGCTCAGCTCGTCGATGAACTCAGGCGGAGCATCGCTCACCTTCCAGGGCGTTTCCGCAGTTGCCTCGCTCGCATCCGTAAGCGCCCGCAGATGATCCAGCAGCCAGTCGGACTCTTCCAACGCCCGGAGCCGCCCATAAACGTGAACAGCTACATAGTTCCAAGTCGGCACTTCTTTCCCGTGCGTCGCCTTTCCCGGGTACCACGACGCGGAGATGTAATGCTGCGGCCCCGTGAAGATACCGAGGACTTCTTTGAGTGCGAGAAAATCCCTCCATTGCGGATTTGCGCGGGCCACGTGACCCCGGAGCACACCCAAGCCGGCACCTCCGTCGTGAAGGACCATGGGAACGTGAGAAGCGATCATCCCGAACTCGGTTTCGGTGACAAGCGTGCAGAGGGGGTTCGCCCGTACAAAGTGCTGAAGCCTCGGCACATCGTGCTCGGCATTAAAGGACGGCGTGTACATGCTGTCTCGCTCCCGCTTCAGTGTATCCAGCCAGTAAATTGCCGGGAGCTGCTCCGGCAGCAGCCCAACTGTATCCAACCCAGTTCATAAAGCAATTCAGCAGTGCTTTATCAAGCTGCATGTCCTGCTCGGTCGGCGAGCGCGGGCGTCGTGCCTCGCCCTTGCTGCTCCAAGGCGGCTTGTCCACCTACCCGGGCCGGCTCTCCCTTTGTAACAGCAGCTTCTTCCGCTCAATGCCCCAGCGATACCCGGAAAGGGATCCGTCCGTACGGATTACGCGATGGCAAGGTACGGCGACAGCGATGTGATTGGCTGCACAGGCTTGGGCTACGGCCCTAACCGCTTTCGGCATGCCCAGGGTGTCCGCAATTCCCTGGTAGGTCGCCGTCGATCCTGCCGGCAGTGCTTGGAGCGCCTGCCACACTCGCCGCTGGAAAGCGGTTCCGTGGATGTCGAGCGGAATGCCCAGCCCTGCGCCTGGAGCTTCGACAAGGCCCACAACTTTCGTGATGAGCTGATCGTACTCCGCATCAGCTTTCAAAACAGCACGCGGGAACCGGCGCTCAAGGTCGCGGACAAGCTGCTTTGGATCGTCGCCTAGAAGAATGGCGCAAATACCGCGCCTGGTCCGCGCCGCCAGAACGGTGCCAAGTGTGCACTCCCCGACCGCGAAATGTATTTCCACCTGTTCACCTCCGCGACGCAACGCGGAGGGGGTCATGCCCAAGACCTGATTCGAGGTTGCGTAAAAGCGTCCGCTGGAGTTGAACCCGGCGCTATAGAACGCATCCGTGATCGTTCCGGCTCCCGCAAGCCGTTTGCGCAAAGCCGCGTCCCTGTGCGCCGCTGCATACTGCTTCGGCGTGATGCCGAGGCAAGCCCGGAATAGGCGGTGGAAATGGGAAGCGCTCATGCCCGCGGCAGTGGCGAGTTGCCGGAGGCTCGGCTCCTCCCCCGCACCCTCGATGGCTCGGCAGGCTTCGGCGACCCTCAAAGCATGCTGCTCTGCAAGACAAGCCTGCTCCGGCCGACAGCGCTTGCAAGGCCGGAATCCGGCTGCTTCCGCATCCCCGGCAGTTATATGAAAGGCCACGTTTTCACGCCGCGGCCGCCGTGCGGAACACGACGGCCGGCAGTAAATGCCGGTGGTCGCCACTGAAAAGAAGAAGCGTCCGTCTGCTTGTGGATCGCGCGCGAGAACAGCCGCCCAGCGGGCATCCTGCATAGGGTCAGCGGCTTGGCATGCACCGTAGGATTGCTTCATACAACCTTCCATCTCAGCGAGCCATGTGCGGCACTGGGCGGTACGCTTCTTCCGGGATCTCAGCAAGGGTCGAGTAGCCGGTTCTTTCACCGAGTCCATAAAACTGGCAAAAGCTCATCAGAAGCGGCTTCCACTTATCCGGATCGACATGGTTGTCCACTCCCGGAACCAGGATGTCAGGCACGGCATACGCCCGCACTATCCTCATTTCAAACGCAAGCGCCGTTGTCGGTTTGTCGGGGCGCGTCCCAAAAGGGTGAACCGCTTCCAGAACCGCCTCTAGCTGCACCGGGCACTCTTGGACGCGCGGGGCCCGGACCAACTCGGATGGGATTGCCGTCAGTCCGGACACCGCGAACTTCTCTTTCTCGTGCCGGTACCCCATGGCGGTTTTGTGCGGCGGCACGGGATTGGACCCGGTCAGTTTGGCGAGTCGGTTTACATGGCCCGCCATAGCTGCGGAAGGCAGGTTGAGCACTGCTTCTCGTTCGCGCAGCAGATTCTGAGCTGTATGCCCTTTCGCGCCGAGGCCGAGCATGCAGTTCCAACTCAGCCACCACACGGACGACATGGGTGCCAGGTTCGCGGAGCCGTCCTCGTTCAATGTGCTGAGAAGACCGACAGGCGTTCCGAAGTAGAGTATCGAGGGCTCAACCGGGATATGCATGGCATTAGAATCATCGCCGGCCCATCGCACCGCACTCCGTTTCTTGCTCTTGAATTCGGAATTTCGGAGCGGCTTTATGGTTACTATGCACCTGACCTAAAAATTCAGCTCGGTGGAGCAATCGAATACCGTCACAAACGACCGTTTACGACTCATTCCGGTGCCCGCGAAACTGATTGGGGTTCAAGCGCCGGAACCGAATCAAAAGCCACTGTCAGAATCAAACCCTCACTCAGGACCGTTTCCGAGGTTAGCGCGGTCTATACAAATCTAGATCGACGTTCGAATGCGACCGCATCCCCGCGCCGGTCATGGAAGTCCGTCGGGCGACTGCTCTGACGGCCTGTCATGGCTTGCGCCGCTTCCAGCAGAAGGATACGGCTGAAGCGCGATCAATATGCCAGCCAGTCTGCCGAAGCATCCATGCTGGAGGCAAGAAGCGGATGCGGGCGAAGCCACCATCCGAAACGGAGAAGAACCCATGGCGACGAAGAAGCCAGCAGCGAAGAAAACAGCCGCTCCAGCAAAGAAGGCCGTTCCAGGGAAAACGGCAGCCAAGAAGCCGGCCGGCACCAAGGCTCCCGCACGCGTGAAAGCATTTGTGCCGAAGATGACGAAAACGCAGGTGATCGGGCACATGGCCGAGCGGATGGGCGTGCGGCCGAGGCAGATTGCGGAGTTCTTCGACGTGCTGATCGAGACCGCGACCGCGCAGACCCGGGAAGCGGGCGAGTTCACGGTGCCGGGCTTGGGTAAGCTGGTCAAGGCCGAGCGAGCGGGCCGCACGGGCCGCAACCCGGCCACAGGCGAGCCGATCCAGATCCCGGCCAAAACGACGGTCAAGTTCCGGCTTTCGAAGAGCGCCAAGGATGCCGTCGTGCCGCCCAAGCAGTAGCCGCGGGCAGGTTCGTACACGGGAGGAAAGCGAAATAACTGTCGGGCTCTTAGGACGCAGCGCGTCTCAGTATTCCCCACGATGCCCCGGATGCCGAACCGCTTGGCGATCGCGCAGGGGTTTGCCCCTCCCCTACCTGCCGGGCGTGCGGTGCCGGAGTGCGCAAGACACGCGGGCACTGTTCCGGAAGCAGCCCGGATGCATGGTTTCGCATGAGCTCGCTCTCTTCTACAAAGGGCGCGGCCCAGGCCCGCTCAGCGTCATCTTGACCGGCTCGATGTTGCCCGCGGCATCGAACCGCATGCGGTCGATCGCGAGCACACGCTGGTTCGGGTCCTTGGTGCCGAGCGGGTGCCGATGGTAGACGATGTACCAGTCGTCCGTGCCCGGGATGTGCAGAACCGAGTGGTGCCCCGGCCCGTTCGCCACGGCCGGGTCGGTTTCAAGGATCTTGCCGGCGCGCACGAACGGCCCTGTCGGGCTCGCGCCCTTGGCGTACGCCACCCCGTAGGTGGAGTTCCCCCAGTCGCCTTCCGACCACATGAAGTAGTACACGCCTTTGCGCTTGAGCATGAACGGCCCTTCCACGTAGCCGGCAGGGGTGATCTCCTTGTAAAGCTCGCCGTCGGCCATGGGTGCGACATGGGTCAGGTCGGGGGCGAGGCGCACGACGTTGCAGTGCCCGTGGCCGCCGTAGTAAAGGTAAACCGACCCGTCATCGTCCTTGAACACCATGGGGTCGATCGGCTGCGCGCCGTTCTGGTACGCGCCGATCAGCGGCTTGCCGAGTGCGTCCTTGAAAGGCCCGGCCGGGCTTGCGCTGACGGCTTCCCCGATGCCGCCCGGGAAAGTGTCCCGCTCCTGGATGTCGTTGGCGGCAAAAAAGAAGTAGTACTTTCCACGAACCTCGATCGCCGAAGGTGCCCACAGCGCGTACGCCGCCCAGGACGCGTTCCGGATTTCGAAAACATCGGGGTGCTTGGTCCAGTGGACCAGGTCGGGAGACGAAAAGGCGTCCATGGAGGTGTGCAGCAGGTA
>CAXTUV010000004.1:0-969 GCA_964247445.1 uncultured Acidobacteriaceae bacterium
CGGCGATCTCCACCATCTTCACCCTTATCTTGTCCCATACCCGACGCTTCCAGCCCCAAACGCATGGAGAGCGGCATCTGCCGTACCTGCCGTAGATAGGGCGACCGTGAAACTACCCAACCCGCGACCATCCCAAACAAAATCTGCGCCGCCCCGAAGCTCGGCCAATTAATATGTGCACTCATCTCCGGATTGATGATCGGCAGCGTCCCATGCAGCAGCCCGGTCCATGCGAGCGGCGCGATCACGCCGCCCAGCACAATCGGGTGCTTCGGCATCAGGGGCAGCGCCGAACCGTATACCAGTCCGATCAGCACAGAAGTAGCGGTATGGATGATGGCCGCAATTCCCAGCGAGCCGAGATGAAAAGACCTCAACTCAGCCACTGTCGGATCACTTGCGCCCATGATGCCGGCTCCTCCAAGCAGATTGATTGGGTACCAGATTGAGTGTTGAAAGATCAGCCCGTACGCCAGCGCGGGAAGAATCATCGCCAAACCCCCGGCAATGCCGCCCTTCAATCCGACAAGCGGTGAGAAGCTTCCCTCGCCTACATGCGACCGATGGCCCGAGCCGGTTGTGGGATGGCTGCCCGCATCGATGCGCCCAACCGACTTGCGTGAGCTCTCAATGGCGATCTCCTGTACCCGGACCTCGATCTCCTCGTGCGCTTCGTGCGGCAGAACATCGCGGAACCAGCCCACGCAGCCGTAACCTGTCAGGAATAGTCCTAAAAACCCAATCACATAGTGGGTGAGAACACCGGCGACCATCAGAGTGAAACCCAGCGCCGTCACAATTGGCCACGCGGTCGGCTTCGGCAGGTGAATGCCTTCGCCGTGCGCCGGAGCATGAGCTTTTACCGGATCGCCGTGCGTGATGTCGGTGGGGCCCTGCTCCAGATGCTGCTCGGTTTGGTACTCCTGCGAAGCGCTCATTCCTTTGCCATCCTTTGCCCCTGCCGGGTAG
>CAXTUV010000004.1:979-20296 GCA_964247445.1 uncultured Acidobacteriaceae bacterium
ATGTAGACCACTGCGAAGACCACGACCCACACCGCATCCACAAAATGCCAGTACAGCGCGAGCGTGGTGATACGCTCCGTGTTTTTGCTCGTGACGTGTCCGCCCTTGGCCAGCAGCCAGAGCGTAATCAGCATGACGAGCCCAATAATCACGTGCGAAGCGTGAAGTCCCACAAGGGAGTAGAACGTGGTTCCGAACAAATTCGTTTGTAGCGTCAGGCCGTCATGGTAAATCAGCTTGTACCACTCGTAACCCGTACCGGCAAGGAAGATCGAGCCCAGGCCGATTGTCACCCCAAGCCAAGCGATGAACTTCTTAACGGCACCGTGCTCAATCGCCTGCTCTGAAAGCCAGATGGTGAAGGAAGAGCTCAGGAGGCAGATCGTGTTGACGATCGGAACCTCCAGAACCTCTTTCGGCTGCGGCCCCCACTGGCTCTTGCCGATATAGAACAGGTAGGCCAGTACGAACATCGCGAAAATTGCGGACTCGCCGATAATGAGGCAGTACATGCCTACCTTGCCCTTGTTGGGCAGGTGCCATGGCTGCTCCATATCGTGCGCTAGGACAGGTACGGTAATCGAACTCATTCTCTTCCTTTGGTTCTGCGGCTCAGCTTTTACTCGTACTTCCAGTCAGGATCAGTCGGGTGCTTGAGGTCCCACAGCGGACGCCGGCTCGAAACCACCGGATCGACCGCGAAGTTGTACTCGGGTGGCGGCGAGGAAGTCGCCCACTCGAGGGTCCACGCATCCCACGGGTCCGGTCCGGCATCCGCGCCGTGTAAGGCCGAATACACTATGTTGTACACCAGAACCAGGGTTGCGAGACCCTGAATGTATCCCCCGACGGACGCGATCAGGTTCCATGGTGCCCACCCGCGCGATGCCTCGTACGTATACACCCAGCGTGGCATACCTAGAATGCCTGGAACGTGAAGGAAGTCAAACGTGAGATGGAAGCCGATCAGGAAGGTCCAGAAATGCAGTTTCCCAAGCTTCTCATTGAGCATGCGTCCGGTCACCTTGGGGAACCAGTAGTACAGCCCGGAAAGCATACTGAATACGATCCCGCCCACCAGCACGTAGTGGAAGTGCGCGATGACGAAGTAGGAGTTATGGAGCTGCCAATCCCAAGGCGAAGCGGAAAGCATGATGCCCGTCAAGCCTGAGATCAGGAACTGGATCACGAATGCGGACGCAAACAGCATCGGGGTTGCAAAACGGATCTTCCCGCCCCACATCGTTGCAATCCAGTTGAAGATCTTAATGCCTGTCGGTACCGCGATGATCATCGTGGATAACGTGAAGAAGGTGTTCGCCGCCGACGTCATACCGACTGTAAACATATGGTGCGCCCACACGCCGAGTGAAATAAAAACAATCGAGACTGTCGCCGCCACCATCGCGGTATAGCCGAAAGCCGGTTTGCGCGAAAACACCGGAATGACCTCATTCGCCACGCCGAAAGCCGGCAGTACTAGGATGTACACCTCCGGATGCCCAAAAATCCAGAAGAAGTGCGCCCAGATCAAGGCTGATCCGCCTGCCTGCGCGTCGAAGAAGTGCGCACCGAGGTAACGGTCCAGTTCCAGCATGACCTGTGCCGCAGTCAATGGCGTAATGGCAACCAGGGTCAACGCCGACACGCAAAGCATGATCCATACGAAGAGCGGAATCCGCATCATTGTCATGCCCTTGCAGCGCATGCACACCGTCGTCGCGATGATGTTGATCGCCGCGCCCAGCGTTCCCCAGCCGGTGACAAAAAGGCTCAGCGCCCAAAAGTCTGTTGCGTGCCCTTGCGAGTAGGTTCGCGTCGTCAAAGGCGCGTACTCAAACCAGCCCACATCCGGTGCCGAACCTTGCCCATACAGCCCGAAGCCGCCGATGTACGAGTAGTACAGGAGCAGGCCGCCGAAAGCGGTCAGCCAGAAGCTCAAGGCGTTCAGCCGCGGAAATGCCATGTCCCGCGCCCCGATCATCAAGGGCACAAAGTAGTTCGCGTAGCCGAACAGCAGCGGCATACCCATGAGAAACACCATGGTCGTGCCGTGCATGGTGAACATACGGTTGTAGTTTTCCGGCGAAAGAAAGGTGTTGTCCGGCCTCGCCAGCTGCACTCGAATCGCCATCGCTTCCGCGCCGCCGACCAGCAAAAAGAAAAGCGCGTACATGATGTAGAGAATGCCGAGCCGCTTGTGATCCACCGTCACAATCCAGCCGTGGAGGTACTCGCGAAACGTTCCGGCAACCGCCTTGGGCGGCGTTAGATCCAGTGCGCCAATCGGTAGTGATGCGTCAGCCATGCCCTTGCTCCTCTACTTCAAGCTCGACAGGTAAACAGACACCTGTTTAAGCTGTGTTTCTGATAGCTGCATCGGGGGCATCAGTGCCCCTTCTTTTACGTCGCTCGGATTGCGGATCCACGTCCGAAGATTGTCAACACTGTTCGGCAGGATGCCCGAGCCCAAATTGTCACGTCCGCCGAAATGCGTTAGGTCCGGACCAAACCGACCGTTGGCCACTGTCCCGCGAATCGCGTGGCAGTTAATGCACGCATTGGTCATGAAAACTTGTCGGCCCGCGGCGACCTCCGCGGCAGCCGAGTTCGGCTGACCGGCACCGGGAGCGTTCGAGTTCGGCGCGAAACCGGAGTTCGACCCCAACGCCCGCGAACCCGGCTTCGCGACCGTACCTGCATTATCTTTGTCGTTTGCCGCGCCGCCCGGGTGGGCCTGCGTCCCATTCGCCCCCTGATAGAACGCGGCATTTAGCAGACGGCCGCCCTGCTGCCCTTCAAGTCGTGCCTGGCTCTGCCCGGGAATCACCTCAACCGCCGGCTGCTGCTGCTCCGTGATCCAACGCCGAAACTGATCCGGCGTATCCACATACACGCGAATCAGCATCTTCGCATGCTGCGCCCCGCAAAACTGTCCGCATTGGCCTACGTAAACACCGGGCACCGTCGGCTCAATCCACATCTGATTGACGTGGTCGGGAATGTTGTCCACCTTGCCCGCCAGCTGTGGAACCCAGTATGAATGCCACACATCGGCCGAGAGCAGCTTCATAAAGGTGGGCGTCGGCTTGCCTGGAGTGCTCATCGGCACGTGCAGTTCATTGGCGACTACAACCCCGTACTGTGGATAGCGGTACTCCCACCAGAACTGGTGGCCCACTACGGTCACATCCAGAGCTGTCCGCGGCTTGGGATGGTCCTCGATTGAAAAAATCATGCGTGCCGTTGTCAGAAAAAGGACGATTACAGCGACCAGGGGCACAATGGTCCAAGCCAGCTCCACCTGTGGGGATCCATAGACCTGCGGCGGCTCCACCGGGCTGGGGTCCGTCGACCGGTAGCGGATCACTACATATAGCCAGGCCGCGCCGACAATCACGAAGATGCCCAGAGTCATCCCAAGCACAAACATGGCCAAGACAAACTCTTCGTGCGCCGGCGTCGATGTCGGCGCGAACATATTCGGAACCAGGGAGGGCTTCTCCTCTGCAAACGCGCGCGCGCCGGCGAGCATAAGACTTATAGGAACCGCCGCGACACGAAGCAGACGGCCTGCCCAACGATTCCGTTGGCTGATCAGAATTTCGCTCAAACTACTCACGTCCTGCTCCCGCCCGGGCTTGCTCGCCTTCACCTGAAACACAAGGGCACCCGAGACATTTCTCATCCTAGCAGCATGCTTACGAGCGAAAGTGGATTTCTTTGTGTCCGCCGGAGAGGGGGTTCGACCCGGCCAACACTGCACGAATTTGGTGGCGTTTGGTTTGAATCCCGCGCAGCAGATCGTTTCGACTCTTGTTAAACCGCACTTCGGAAAGCCTGTCCAGCCATTTGCCGTCTTTACTGATCGACACCTCTCACTCGTATCAAAGATGAATGTTTTGCATTTATCAAACATTCACGAAGCCTTAACTTAAATGGTCTTCATTGAGCACCATCAGCAACACGATTGAAGAGCAACTGCACTCGACTGATGACGCGAGCAGCACGTAAAAGGCCTCGTAAGGAAAGTCCGTCGCTGTAAGCCCGCAATGCCAGGCGCGGTAGAAGGGGAGCCTCCAGCAGTTGCCAGCCGCGCGCTTGATTCCCGTAGAAACGCTCCGCTGCATACTCGGCGATATGTAGATCTCCCTGGAGCCCCCGCATCTCTCGCCGGTAGCACTGCCCGACATCGAGTCCCGCACGGAGAGCAGTTTCAATTGCAGCGGCCGCTGCCTGTCCACTCCGAATTGCGCCTGAGATACCCTCTCCGGTGAGCGGGTCGACGAACCCCGCGGCATCGCCGGCAAGAAGAACCCGCGTTCCGCTTTCCGGAATGTAAGCGGCGGCACCCAAGCCTAGGAACTGCCCCACGATGCGCGACTGCTCACGGCCTGTTCCACAATGCCGCTCGATGTACCTCTCCAGCGCCGCCCGTCCTATTTTTTCCTGGTCCCCATCCACATAAAGACCGATGTTGACGTGATTGTCACGTGGGAACAGCCAGCCGTAGCCTCGTCCTACCGGCATGAAATCAAAGGTGAAGGGAGGCAGCTCCTCCTTGCTCGTGTCATACGAGACATTCGTTTCGATCGCAAACCCTTGGCGAAACCAGCTCCGGGCCGCAGCCATCCCCCGTACAGCGCTGTGTACGCCGTCAGCCCCGACCACGTAACGAGCTCGCACACTTCGACCATCATCGAAGCAGAGAGTTGCAGTATCTCCGTTTTGCGACAAGTGTCGAAGTGTTCTAACCCTCTCAAAGTCGACTCCATGCTCCAGGGTTTTCTCCAGGCAGAAAGCGTCGAATTCTTCCCGCACGGTCATCGCGCAAACTGGAGCGCGTCGCTGTAGGTGAGCTTTCCGCCCTGAACCGCCGTCCAGGACTAGACCGTTGCACCACCGGCGTACAACCGGATCCACAGGGTAGCGGAGAGCCCGGACTGCCTTCATGGTGAGTCCGCCCGCGCAAGCTTTTGGACGAGGAAAGCGGGCTCGGTCCAAAAGTAGGACCCGCCGTTCTCGGCTCCGCAAATCGTAAGCCGCCGCGCAACCGGCGGGGCCAGCCCCCACCACAACCGCATCCCAAACCACGCTCATCCGGAGCAGCTCCTTGATCGGAGCCGGCCTTCTTCCCGGTCCGTTGTGTTTGAATCGCACGCATGGATCAATGCATGCGTGGACGGAGCAGGTTCACTGCCACGCACAGGCAAGGCTCAGATCACTCCCAACCTGCCGCTTTTCAGCTTCCTCACTCATCTATAGGTGAAAACCATGGGCGAACGCAACGACATCCTTTCGCTTTGGCAGCGCGCGCGCCGGCGCGGAGAACGCGTGGCTTTAGCTACGGTAGTTCGAACGGAAGGCTCCTCTTATCGGAAGCCGGGTGCCCGCATGCTCATCACCGCAAGCGGCGAACGCGCCGGCACAGTCAGCGGCGGCTGCTTGGAAGGGGAAATCAGCCGTAAGATTTGGTGGTTGACCGCCGAAGGTCCCGTCATTCAGCAGTACCGCAGCTCCTTTGAAGAGGACGCTGAAGAGCCCTCGTGGGGATTAGGCTGCGGCGGAACGGTCTGGGTTCACTTGGAACAGGAGCCCGCCTCTGTGCTCCGCGCCATGGTCGAAGCGGAGCAGGGCTTACCGGCAGTGATCGTATTTGCACTGGAATCGGATGGCAAGCCTGCGGAGGTACTCGATGAAGCTGCATGGACCGGTATCGACCCCGCTCTACGCGGAACGGTCTTGCGCACCCGCGAAAGCATGCTGCTCCCATCGCCACAAGGTTTGATGTTCGTAGAATATTTAGCAGCCCCGCCGCGCCTAACCATTTTCGGTGCCGGAGATGATTCGATTCCAATCGCAGAGTTTGCGGCAAGGCTCGGCTGGCGTCTTGCTGTTGCCGATGGTCGGGCTCACCTGCTTCGCAACGGTAAATTTCCCCCGGATACCGTCAGGCACCTGCTCACGCTTGACGGGGCGCCACCGGCGGCCGGCTCCACGTTCTGCGATATCGACCTTCCGCTACACGATCTTGAAATAGGTGTGCAAACAGGAGAGCTCGCCGTGGTTCTGACTCACTCCTATAAACAGGACCGTGCGATCCTTCGCGCGCTGCTGCCCTTGGATCTGCAGTATCTCGGTATCCTTGGCCCGCGCCACCGTACCATGCGCTTACTACAGGAGATCGCCCCCACGCTTGGTTGGTCCATCGAGCAATGCTTTGCGCGCCTTCACTCGCCGGTAGGGCTTGACCTGGGCGGGCGCGACCCGGCCGCTATTGCCCTTTCCATCGTCGCCGACCTCCAGGCCGTGCTTACAGGCCGTCGGCTTACGGTAAACCGCGAAGCTCCTCCCGCGCCTGCTTTTGCCGCATCCTGAACAGGTACACACAGCCGCCTTGGTTCTCGCCGCCGGAGCCTCTCGACGGCTCGGCACGCCCAAGCAGCTCCTGCCTTTTCGCGGCGAGGCGCTCCTTCGCCGTGCTGTTCAACTTGCACTCACCGCCGGGGCTGCGCCGGTTTTCGTTGTTCTTAATCCTGCGCAAGCTCATATCGTCACCGTGCTCTCCGGTCTTCCGGTTGCCTGCGTTCCCAATCCGGACGCGCCGGAGGGCATGGGGACTTCTCTTTGCGCGGGCGTCAAGGCAGTGAGAGCATTTTACCCGCGTATTGACCGCCTTCTTATGCTTGTTTGCGATCAGCCGCTCTTGCGACCTGAACATGTGCGCGCTCTGCTGGCACTTCCGCCTCCAGCCGCAGCCGCCTATAACGGAAAGCTCGGCGTGCCGGCCGTCTTTGCCCAATCTCACTTTGCCGCGCTTGCCTCGCTGCGTGGTGATCAAGGGGCTCGCTCTCTGCTTGCCACCCTGTCCGCAGCCTCAATGTTGATTCCGGAAGCGGCCATCGATATTGACAGCCCAGAAGATGGAGCTGCGCTCTCAAGACTTGAAAAAGAATCGCTTTAAAGCGGCTTTCCCACGTTTTTCGGCGTATTCGGCAGCTCTGAGGGCCCCTGGTGCACCGGCTTTTGGCCTGCATCATCGGGTAAACGCCCGGCTGTGGGACGCGTTCCGCTGTCGGCCCACCGCGTCAATTCATCAAAAGCGAACCCCACCTGCTCCGGAAGGAAGTTGCAATGCCCGTCGCGATCAACATACTGCTGTACAAACCGCTCTCCGACTCCCAACCGCCGGGTCAGCTCGTCGTAGTAGGCGGCCGTGGAGGCCGGGACCAAGGGATCGTAGCTCGTATGGACAGCCAGCAAAGGCCGCTTCAGATTGCCGGAGGGTGAACCGAACTCTGCGACATACCGAAGCGCGCCCGCGTCCGCGGAGTAGCGCCGCACTTTCGCGTTCAGGGCATTGTCGTCCGTTGTACCCGTATAAATCAGATTACGGTTGTCGAACGGATTGCCGCCCGCCTTTTTCCGCAAATCGAGAATGGCAAAAGTATTAAAGACAAGCACATCGGCTAAACCGCGGTTTGTATGAATGTCCGCCAGGAAACGCAGCAGTGCTGCTTCAGGGGCATGTGCGTTGAGCGCTGTTTCGACAAGGGCCGAAGTCACCGGATCATTCATTTTAAAATCGGTCGGTATATGTTCCACGTCGGGCAGTACGCCAGGAAAAAATGCATCGAAGGCGACCCGATTGGCAAAGGCCCGTTGCATGATTAAATCCGCAGGTGCAAGAACACCACAAAGAGCGAGACCCCCCGCATACTCGTGGGGATGCTGCTCAAGCGTGAGCAGGGTGAGCAAGCCGCCCATGGACTGCCCTAAAACAAAGGTCTGCTCCGGACGACCGTAATGTTTGCCGAAATAGCGCCGAAGCTGCTCTGCGTCGCCCGGCGCAGTAGCAATCGCCCAACCGCCGGCCCGATAGCCAGGCTGCGCCACAGCATAGCCTCGCCTTAACAACTGTGTGATCAAATGAGACGGTGGATTTGGATGGTGCGTCGTCGGATTTATCGTAAAAATCTGCGGCTCCGACTGATAACCGTGGTAATACATTACCAGCTTGCGATTCCAGCTGTCCGGCTCTGCATTCGGGACATCGATGCGGAATGCCGACCCGCTGAGCTGCCCTTCTTCTGTCCGGGATGGAATGATCGACACGCCCCGCCCAGGTATCGTGTCCGTGTCGGGAAGCTGCGTCAAACCATTGATTCTGCCGCCGTCCTGCGCCGGGACGTGTTGCGGGGCTCCCGCCGGAGCACCGATATTTTGCGCTTCCAACCCGCTCGCCCCCAGCGAAACCACGGCAAGAACCGGATAGATGGTCCACTCTCGCAGCAGCCGCGTTGCCGATCGGATGAAGAGGCCCATGCTGCATCCTAACCGGGTGCACCGGCGGAGGTCATCCGGCCGCTGAGCCGGCGTAGAACCGCTAGCATCAACCTATGACTTCTTCCATTTCCTCCGTCGTGACCGGGACGGGAGCAACAGCCGTAATTGCCCGCCGCGGTGCCGAGCGCCTGCGCCTGGGTCATGTATGGGTTTTTCGGTCCGATATTCTTTCCGCCAACCTAGAACAAGCCGGTACTTGCACGGTCTTTGATGAAGCAGGACGACTCCTCGGCACTGGGTTGTGGAGTCCTTCCTCTGAGATTGCGTTGCGGCTTGTTTCACGCGATGCGCTTACCGCCGAGCAGTGGCGAGTTTTGGTGCGCGAACGTTTACGCAGCGCGTTCGCGCGCCGCGAAGCGCTGATGGACAGGTCCTCCGACAGCTGCCGGCTTTTCTTCTCGGAAGCAGACGGCCTGCCCGGGCTGATTATTGATCGGTACGCTGACCTCGCAATCCTGCAAATCTTGGCAGCGGGTTTAGACACTGCTGAGTTCCGTTCGATTGTTGTAGAAGAACTGACCACAAACATTGACGGGCTTGAAAGCATCCACGAGCGGCCGGACCCGCGTATTCGTGAACTCGAAGCTTTGCCTGCGCCCAGCCCCGGTCCACTCTGGCTATCCCCCGATTCGGGCAAAGACAAATCGGGTCAAACTGAGTTCCGAGTCAACGACCTCCGTTTTTCTTACGACATTGATGCAGGCCAGAAAACCGGAGCTTTTCTGGATCAACGGCTGAATTACAGATTCGCCGTGAAGTATGGCCATGGTGAAGCCCTCGACGTCTGCACGTATCAAGGCGGCTTTGCCCTCCATCTCGCCTCTGTCTGTCGATCCGTAACGGGGCTCGACGCATCGGCATCCGCTTTGCAAGTCGCTGAGCAAAACCTCGTGCTGAATCAGGAAGTTCTGCGCGGTGTTGAAATTGAATGGGTTCAGGGGGACGCCTTTGCCCTGCTCCGCGAATGGTCTGACGCGGGGGCGGCTTACGACACGGTTGTATTAGACCCGCCCGCCTTTGCTAAAAGCAGGCGCGCGGTTGAGAGCGCATTGCGGGGCTACAAGGAGCTCAATTTGCGCGCTCTTCGAATGCTGCGACCCGGCGGAACTCTGATTACCTGCTCCTGCTCTCACCATATAAGCTTTGATCATTTTCAAAGTGTCGTAGCTGCCGCTGCGGGTGACGCAGGCAGGCGAGTACGGTTGATCGAGCGCACGGGAGCTGCCCCAGATCATCCGGTCATTCTCACTATCCCTGAAACTGAGTATTTGAAGTGCATGGTGCTTGAGGTGGAATGATATCTAGGCAGAGTCAGTCCCGAAAAGTTGATAGAGATGCACTCATATTTCTTGAATCCCAAGTGAAATGGTGCGCGTCTTATGTGCAATAGGCTGACCCCTACTCCACGTTTGAGGAGCGCTGCTATGGCAATCACCCGCTTTGATCCGTATCGGGACGTATTTGGTTTTTACCCCTCCTTGCAATCTTTAGTGCAGGAGTATGCGCGCCAGATAGGCTCGAGCTTCAAGAGCCGGCAAATCAAGATGCAGCTCGGTCAGCCACGGCAGCAAGCCTCGCCAATGGTGAAGGTAGCAAGCTCCGTCTAGGATAGGCCGGAACCGGCTTCCTCCGGCAGACCGCGTAGCAACCGGCTGCCTTGAAACAGCTTCCTAGCCCGGTCGAAGTTTTCGACCGGGCTGCTTCTGCATTTAAACCACGTATCAGGAACTGCAATTATGGCGATTCGTTGGGATCGGTTCACTATTAAGTCACAGGAAGCTGTTCAGGCCGCGAGCAGCGCGGCTACCGAGAACGGCAGCCCTGAAGTCCTCCCTCTTCACCTCCTAGCCTCACTGCTTGGCGACAGCGAAAGCGTTATCGGGCCTGTTCTTGAAAAGATCGGCGTACCCACAGCTCAACTGGGAGCGCGAACCAAGGAAGCTTTAGCGAGGCTGCCGAAGGTACAAGGCAGTACGCAGCCCGGCATGGGCCAGGCACTCCAGCGCGTTTTAGATCAAGCAAGCAAAGAAGCCGCGAACTTCCATGACGACTATGTTTCGACGGAACACCTGTTGCTCGCTCTTTCCGAAGCAAAGACCGACGGCGCGGGCCTGTTACTTGCAAGCTTCGGTGCGACCCATGACTCGATTTTGAAGGCACTGACGGCCGTGCGAGGATCACAGCGCGTGACCGACCAGAACCCTGAAGCGAAATTCCAATCGCTGGAAAAGTACGCCAAGGATTTGACGGAGCTTGCACGTAGGGGCAAGCTCGATCCGGTCATCGGCCGCGACGAGGAAATCCGCCGAGTGATTCAGGTGCTTGCCCGTCGGACAAAGAATAATCCTGTGCTGATCGGTGAACCCGGCGTCGGCAAAACCGCCATTGTGGAAGGGCTTGCGCGCCGCGTGATCTCCGGCGACGTTCCAGAAATTTTGCGCGAAAAACGCGTTGTCTCCCTCGATCTTGGGGCGATGCTCGCCGGTGCTAAATACCGCGGTGAATTTGAAGATCGCCTTAAATCCATTTTGAAGGAAATCGAAGATTCCCGTGGCCAGATCATCCTTTTCATCGATGAGCTTCACACTTTAGTCGGAGCAGGAGCAGCTGAGGGAGCAATCGATGCAGCCAATATGCTCAAGCCGGCGCTTGCCCGCGGCGAATTGCGCGCAATCGGTGCGACCACTCTGAATGAGTACCGCCGCCACATCGAGAAGGATGCTGCGCTGGAACGCCGCTTCCAGATGGTCTATGTCGGCGAGCCGAACGTGGAGGACACGGTTGCCATCCTTCGCGGCTTAAAAGAACGCTACGAATCTCATCACAAGGTTCGAATTAAAGATGCTGCAATTGTTGCCGCAGCGTCGCTTTCGCATCGGTACATCTCTGATCGCTTTCTGCCCGATAAGGCAATTGATCTGGTTGATGAAGCTGCTGCATCGCTTGCTATCCAGATCGGTTCGGTCCCGGAGGAGATTGACAGTCTCGATCGCTCGATGACTTCGCTCGAAATCGAACGCGCGGCGCTGCGGCGTGAAACCGACGTCAACTCGAAAGATCGCCTTCTTGCGGTTGAGCAAGACCTCGCGGGCTTGAAGGAGCGCGCGACAGGCTTACGTGCGCGCTGGCAAAAGGAGCGGGATGCGATCACACGCCTGAGTGAGCTCAAGCAACATGTGGAAGCCTTGAAGTTCGAGGCCGACGAACAAACTCGCCTCGGAAATTTGGAGAGGGCAGCGCAAATTCGCTATGGCGACCTCCCGCGTCAGGAGGCCGAACTGCGCGAACTGAACGAGTTGCAGGACGCCATGGAACATGGTGCCCGCATGCTGAAGGAAGAGGTTGACGAGGAGGACATTGCGGCCATTGTGTCGAAGTGGACGGGCATCCCGATCACAAAGATGCTTGAGGGCGAAGTCAAGAAGCTGGTGGCCATGGAAGGTCGGCTCCGCAAGCGCGTGATCGGGCAAGACGACGCACTTTCTGCCGGGGCAAACGCGATTCGCCGCTCCCGCGCCGGCTTGAGCGACCCGCAGCGGCCCATCGGCTCCTTCCTGTTTCTCGGACCCACGGGCGTCGGCAAGACCGAAACCGCCCGCGCCTTGGCTGAGTTTCTTTTTGACGACGAGCAGGCCATGGTGCGTGTTGATATGTCGGAGTACATGGAACGGCATGCTGTAGCGCGACTTATCGGCGCGCCTCCGGGCTACGTTGGTTTCGACGAAGGCGGCCAATTGACTGAGGCCGTGCGCCGACGTCCTTATGCGGTCATACTGTTCGACGAGATTGAAAAAGCTCACCCGGACGTTTTCAACATCCTGCTCCAAGTTTTGGATGACGGCCGTCTGACGGATGCGAAGGGTCGGACTGTGGACTTCAAAAACACGGTCTTAATCATGACTTCAAATCTCGGGGCGCAGCTGCTGCAAGGCGAAGCGCTTGAAAGCGAGTCAAGCTGGGATTTTGCGCGTGAACAGGTCATGGATCTCCTAAAAAGCCACTTCCGCCCGGAGTTTCTCAACCGGGTCGATGACATCGTGCTCTTCCGTCCGCTTGAAGAAGCGCAGCTCGAACATATTGTTGAGCTTCGTTTGGCAGATATGAAACGGATGCTGGCTGATCGTAAGATAACGCTCGAACTTTCAGAAGGGGCCCGCAATCAACTGATCCTGACAGGGTATGACCGAGCCTATGGTGCGCGGCCGCTCAAGCGCGCTATCCAAAAGTTGATTCAGGATCCGTTGGCGATCAAGATCCTGGACGGCGAGGTTCTCCATGGAGACCATATCTTGGTCGACGCCGATCCTTTAAACAACCGCTTGCGATTTGAGGTTGAGAATCGCCAACCTACGCATGCCTGAGAAGCTGGGCGCAGATGCTTGCGCCCCGACTCACTACCGTAAATCTGTGACGAGTGTCGAAGCATTTGATCCAGCTCGAAGAACAAAGCTGCATGTTTCCATCACGTTCGAAATGAACAAACAATCCGGGCAATGCCTTGCAGATCACAGACGATTTCCGGCGCAGACCACCCACTTTTCGCTCCCAGCAGCGCCGACACGGCATCCGCTTGCCCTGCGCCTATCTCAAGTGCCAGCAGGCCTTTCGGCGCGAGACGCAGGGCGGCCTGCGGCATCAATCGCCGATAAATTTCCAGGCCGTCTGCGCCCGCGAAAAGCGCCGTGTGTGGCTCCCAGTGCAGCACCTGCGGCTCAAGATGCTCCCCTTCGGCAACGTACGGCGGGTTGGATGTAATGCAGTCATACTGCCGGAACGTAGCACCCGCGAGTAGGTCCGACTCGAAGCAGTGCACCCGCTCAGCCAGCCCCAGGCTTCGCGCATTTTCCTCCGCAACGGCCAACGCACTGACTGAGATATCGAAAGCATCCACCCGCGCCAAGGGCAGGTGCGCCGCCAACGCCAGCGCTATTGCGCCCGAACCGACACCGACATCCGCGATCCGCACCACTTTATCGTGCGGCAGGCGGGCAAGAACGGCTTCCACCAAGTGCTCCGTCTCCGGGCGAGGAATCAGCACAGCGGGCGTTACCCGCAGCAGCAGACCGTAAAACTCCTGCTCGCCGAGAATGTATTGGATCGGTTCATGGCGACGCCGCCTCCGCAGCAACTCGTTGTAGCGGTCGGCCTGCTCAAGCGACAGTTCCCACTCCGGATGCGCCAGGAGCCAAGCCCGGTCTCGCGCGAGAACGTGACGCAGCAGCAGCTCGGCATCGCGCTTTGGATGCAGTCCCTCGCCATTCAAAGCATTGACTCCATACGCAAGAGCATGGCGCACCTGCAAGTTTCCTGTGCTCAGATGTGGATCTCGCATAGAAAATTCTTATATGAGAATCGAAGGATTCGAGAACAATGGCATCGTCGTAGGCTCTGCTCGCGCAGTCTTCGACGCAGCTCAATCTCTTGTACCCTACCTTCTATGTCATTCCCCAGCAATCCCGGCCGTATCACGGCTTTTTGCGATGGCGGCTCCCGCGGCAATCCCGGCCCGGCGGGCTTCGGCGTCCTTATTCAGAGCGAGGCGGGCGCGCCGCTTGCGGAGCTGTCCGAGTTCCTCGGCCTTAAAACAAATAATGTCGCCGAGTACTCCGGCCTGCTCGCCGCGCTCTCCTGGGCTATCGAGAATCAAGCGCGGGAGCTGCGCGTCGTTTCCGACTCCGAGTTGATGGTGAAGCAGATCAAGGGTCAGTACAGCGTGAAAAGCCCTGACCTGAAACCGCTATACGAGGAAGCCAAGCGCCGGATCGCCAAACTGGAGCGATTCGAGATGCAGCATGTTCTACGCGGCAAGAACAAGGAGGCCGACCGGCTCGCCAATGAAGCGATGGACAAGGGTATGGGTCGGGGCACTTTGCAAGCGAGCCAAGGCAAGGCGATGCCGCCGACCCGCCCCGCAGTGCAGCCTCCAAACCACCAAGCGAACGGCGCAACCCGGTCTGCGACCATGCAAGCATCCGCGCCGGCGCAGATGGCCCTGCTCCAGCCTAAGCAAGCCGGCGCAGTCGCTGAGGTTACCGGTTTCGTGAAGAACGGCGTTGTGCACCTTGTTGAGGGCGAACTGCCCGAAGGCACCTTCGTCCGCATTCTCCCTGCCCGCCGCTAGCTGCCGAAGAGGGCATGCAGTCACTCATGCCGCAGCGCCACCATCGGGTCCACCCGAGAGGCGCGCACGGCCGGCACCCACCCAGCCGCGAGCGCCGCGGCAAGCAGGATGCCGACCGCGAGCCCGAGCGAAAGCGGGTCGCGCGGCTTGAGCCCGTACAGGAACGACTCGACCAGGCGGCCCAGCGCGAGCGCCGCGCCCAAGCCGGCGGCGGCCCCGGCCACGCCCAGCCAGAGCGATTCCTTGAGGACCAGCCAGCGCACCGCGCCGGTCGGCGAGCCGAGCGCCAGGCGGATGCCGATTTCATGTGTCCGCTGCGCGACCGTGTAGGCCATGACCCCATACACCCCCACCACAGCCAGCACCAGCGCAAGCAGGCCGAAGGCGGCGGTCAAGGTCGCGAACAGGCGCTGCTGCTGGAGGTCGTCCGCAATCTGCTCGTCCATGGTGCGGATGTCGGTCAGGGGCAAGTCGGGGTCGACCGACCGTACCGCGCGCCGGAGGCTTGGGAGTAAGACGCTCGGCCTGAGCGGGGACCGGACTATAAATGTGCCGCCTTGGAAAGTTGCCGACTGCGTATAAAGGTCGAAATAAATCGGTCCGATCTCCTCACTCACATTGCTGTACCGAGTGTCCCCGCACACGCCCACGATCGTGAGCCAGCGGATGGGCTTTTCGCTGTCGTCCGTGTTGAATCTGCGACCGATTGGATTGGTATTGGGAAAGTATTTGCGCGCAAAGGCTTGGTTCACGATGGCGGCGCGTGGCGCGGTCGCGTTGTCTTGAGGACCGAAATCGCGGCCGTACGAAATGGGTATGCCCATCAACGAGAAGAAGTGCGGGCTTACATCGGCCAAATAGGTTTGGCGCTCGTCTTTCTTTTTCGGCTTCGGCATGTTTTCAAGGTGAGCGCTGGTGCTGGACGACCATCGATGCAGCAGCGCGGGATTGCCAATCGCGACCGATTGCACACCTGGCACCCTCGCCAGCGCCTCTTCGAGTCTCTCGCTCACGGTGACCCCGGCCGATCCCTTATATCGCGCTGTAGGCATGCTGAGATCGAACTGCAGCAGCTGCGCTGTCCGAAAGCCTGGATCAATCTGGGAAAGATTCACCAGCGTCCGCACAAATAGGGCAGCCCCGGCCACCAGCAGGGTTGAAAGCATGACCTGCGTGACGACTAACCCTCGCCCGCTCCAAGCCTTGCGCCGCTTTGTGGCTGTCAGGCCTGTCTCTTTCAAACCGCTGTTCAACTCAACCCGCGCAGCGCGCCAGGCAGGCAGCAAGCCGAACACGATCCCCGTCGCCAGAGTGACAGCCGTTGTAAACCCTAAGACATGCCAGTCAAACGGCACCGGCCTTGACTCTTCCCCGCCGGCGGGTGGGACAAGCAGCCCGAGCAGCCGATTGCGCAGCAGGAAGGCGAGCCCGATGCCGAGAGCCCCGCCCAGGCCCGCAAGCATGACGCTTTCCGTAAGCACCTGCCGTAGAACGCGCAGCCGGCTCGCGCCCAGGGCTAGCCGCATAGTCATCTCCCGCTCCCGCGCCGACCCGCGCGCCAGCATTAAATTCGCAATGTTTGCGCACGCGAGCAGCAGCACCAATCCGGTCATGGCGAGCAGAACCCTCACGGGACGAGCTTCAAACTTATCGAACAAGTCCAAGCCCCGGCTGCCATCTTCCAGCAGCAGAGTGGGGATGTGATCTTCCTTGCTTGTACCGGTCATACCGCTTCCGCGCACAGCTGCCTTGAAGAGCGTATTCAGCTCCACCTGCGCGGTCCTGTCCGACACGCCCTGTCTGCGGCGCGCAACCATGTTGACCCACCACTCATCGGGGCTGCTCAGCCCATTACCGCTGCCTACGCCGCCATTGATCAGGTTCACCATGGACAGCGGCACCACTATATCCGGGTGATCCAGCGCTGCCCCAGCGCCTGTAAATCCGCGAGGGTTCACCCCGACGATCGTAAGCAGATTCCCATTGACGTTGAGTACACGCCCGAGCGCAGTAGGAGACGCGCCGAACGCTCGGTGCCATAGACCGTCGCTGATCACCGTAACCGCCCCTGCATCGGGCACTGCATCATCAGCAGGCACGATGGGCCGTCCTAGCTGCGGCCTCACCTGGACGGCATCGTAAAAGTTCCCAGACACCAGCTCTCCGCTCACGACCTGCGCTTGTCCCTGTGCGGTCACATTGAGCCTGTACAGGTCCTTGAAGCCGGCAATGGGCTGCATTACATGCTCCTGCTGCTGCAACGCTCGGTAAACCGGGTAGGAAAATACATTCAGATACCGGCATCATTTCCCGTCTTCGGCACTGGTACACCAAGAGCAGTGAATAATCAGCGGCTTGGGACCTTCCATGGCAAGCAGCCGCAGCTCACCCGGCCGGGGCACCCCGAGCTTCGCGTAGATCAGCTCATTCGCCGCCGAGAACACCGCCGTGTTCGCGCCGATGGCCAGCGCGAGCGAGCCGGCTGCCACCGCCGTGAAACCCCGGCTCTTGTTCAACATGCGCGCGCCGTAGCGCAGGTCGGCCCATAGGTCGTCGAGCCAGCGCAGGCCGAGCGCGCGCCGCATGCCGTCCTTATGCGTTTCCGCGCCGCCAAACTCGACCCGGGCCTGCCGCTTGGCTTCGGCTTCCGACAAACCTTGCTCCCGCAAGACTTTGGCGCGCGCGTCGAGGTGGAAGCTGATCTCGTCGGCCATCTCGCCTTCCACCCGGCGGCGACGGAACACCCCCGATACCCAGCAGCGCACCCGCGCGAGGCCGCTCACGGGCGCACCTCCGTCGCCCTCAGGATCGCGTTGACCACCCGCGCCTGCTGCCCCCACTTTTCCGTTTCCGCTTCCAGCTGCTTCCGCCCGTGCGCGGTCAGCGTGTAGTACTTGGCCCGGCGGTTGTTCTCGCTCGGCAGCCATTCGGTCGCGAGCGCGCCCGAGGCTTCAAGCCGGTAGAGCGCCGGGTACAAGGAGCCCTGCTGCACCAGCAGGCGCTCCCCGCTGACCTGCCCGATACGCTCCAGCACCCCATAGCCGTGGAGCGGCCCGAGCGAAACCGCCTTCAAGATCAGCATCTCCAGCGTCCCCTGGAGCAGGTCCACCTGCTTGGCCATCGCGCTCATCCCCCCTCCCGACCATCTAGGCCAACAGGATGCACCCGCGCTCCCTAAGCAGTCAAGGAAGAAAGTTGCGCCGGGACGGCCGTACTGCTACTCTGCCGCCATCACGTTCGAGGTGCGCCCATGCGTTGCGCCGTTGCCTTGCTTCTCGTCGCCTCCCTTGCCTCGGCGCAAGCGCCGGCACCGAAACCGCAGATTTCTGCCGACGAGAAAGCTTTCAAGGCCGCGCGCACCACGGAAGACCCGGCGAAGCGCCTGGCTGCTTTTCAGCAGTTCCTCCGCGATTACCCGAAGAGCAAGGCCCGGTACGGGGCGCAGTACGAGATCCTTGAAACGTTGCTGAAGCACTTCCCCGAACGCGAAGGCGAGATCGACGCGCAGGCGAAGCAGTTCCTGCAGGAGAATGGCAAGGGCGGGCAGAAGCAGTACACGGAAGGCATGCTGGCCGACAAGCTCGCGAGCGAAGGCCCAAAGCCGGTGGACCTCACCCAAGCCGAGAAATGGGCGCGCGACGACGCGGACCACGCCGCGAGGATGAGCGAGGCGAAGTTCGACAAGGACGAGCAAAAGGATGCGAAGAAGTACAAGCAGCCCGCTCCGAGCGCTGAAGAACTGCACCACTCCTACAATGGATTGCAGGCATTGGGTATGCTGCCGCTGGCCGATGTGCTGCTGCGTAAGGGCGACTTCGCCGGTGCCGCGCAGCTGCTGGACCGGGCATACATGCTGGACCCGACCATCGACGATACCAACCGCTTGAAAGGAGAGCTGGCACTCGCGCGGCATAACGATGCCGAAGCCCTGGCCGACTTTGAACGCACGCTTCTGCTCGGCGACCTGAAGCCGCCCCTTCGCGCGAAGTTGGTCGAACTGTACCGGCAAGCGCACGGCGGCAGCGATGCCGGCCTCGAAGCCGACCTCGATGCGGGGTACGCGAAGCTGAACCCGCCGCCAAGCCCAACAGCGAAGCAGCCGCCCGCGAGCGGCCGGACCGTCCTGCTTGAGCTGTTTACCGGCTCGGCGTGCGGCCCTTGCATCGGCGGCGATGTGGCGGTCGAAACCGTGCTGGCCGCCTACCCGCGCTCCGAAGTGGTGGCGCTCGCATTCGACCAACACATCCCCGAGCCCGACCCGCTCGCGAATGAGGATACAGTGGCCCGCGCGGAAGGGTATGGCTCGCAGTCCACGCCCAACTACTTTCTGGATGGTTCCAAGCTTCCGTTCTACGGCGGCGGGCGGACCTATGCAGGTGAGTTGTACGCGAAGCTGAGTAAGGCGATCGACACAGAAGCAGCCCGGCCTTCCGGCGTTCGGCTCTCGCTGGCGGACATGCTGACCGACAACTGTATGCTTCAAGCGACAGCCTCCGTCACGATGCCCGCCGCGCTTCCTCCCGCGCCGCCCGCTGTGAATGAAACCGCTGCGGGAAGCAAGCCCGCGCCTAAAGCCACCGCACCCAAGCCGCCTGCGCTCGCCCTACAGTTCGCGCTGGTGGAGGACGAGGTACGCTACAGCGGCGAGAATGGCGTCCGCTTTCACCGCATGGTGGTCCGCTCCATGGCCGCCCCGCAACCTCTTGCGTTGGGCGCGAATCAAGACTTGCGCGCGTCCTTCGACCTTCCGGCGGTCAGCGGCAAGCTCCATACCTACCTCACTGAGTACCAGGCACACAACGACCGGTTCGGGAAGGTAACGTTCCTTTCGCTCGACACGACGCTCCAGC
>CAXTUV010000005.1:0-20258 GCA_964247445.1 uncultured Acidobacteriaceae bacterium
TGCTGGTAGTGCTCCAGCATCATGCGGTGGTTTTCGCGCCCGATGCCGGACTGCTTGTACCCCCCGAAGGCGGCGTGCGCCGGGTAGAGATGGTAGCAGTTGGTCCACACGCGGCCGGCCTCGATGCCCCGTCCCATCCGGTAGGCCCGGCTCATGTCGCGCGTCCACACCCCCGCGCCTAACCCGTACAGGGTGTCGTTGGCCAGCGCGAGTGCTTCGTCCTCATCCTTGAAGGTCGTGACCGACACGACAGGCCCAAAGATTTCTTCCTGGAAGACGCGCATCCGGTTGTGGCCCTTGAGCACCGTCGGCTCCACGTAGTAGCCCTCGCTGAGCTCGCCGCCCAGATCCGCCCGCTTGCCCCACCTCAGCACCATGGCGCCTTCCTGGCGGCCGATGTCGAAGTAGGACAGGATTTTCTCCAGCTGGTCGTTGGAGGCCTGGGCGCCGATCATGGTGGTGGCGTCGAGCGGGTGGCCCTGCTTGATCTTCTTGGTGCGCGCGACCGCCCGCTCCATGAAGCGGTCGTAGACGGATTCCTGCACCAGCGCGCGGCTCGGGCAGGTGCACACCTCGCCCTGGTTCAGCGCGAACATCGCGAAGCCTTCGAGCGCTTTGTCGAAATACGCGTCGTCCTCGCGCAGGACATCCTCGAAGAAGACGTTCGGCGATTTACCCCCGAGTTCCAGCGTGACCGGGATGATGTTCTGCGAGGCGTACTGCATGATAAGCCGGCCCGTGGTGGTTTCACCGGTGAAGGCGACCTTGTGGATGCGCGGCGAGGAGGCGAGCGGCTTGCCTGCTTCCAGGCCGAATCCGTTGACGATGTTCAGCACCCCGGCCGGCAGGATGTCCTCGATTAGCTCCGCCAATACCAGGATCCCGAGCGGAGTCTGCTCCGCCGGTTTGAGCACGACCGTGTTGCCGGCGGCGAGCGCGGGGGCGAGCTTCCAGGCGGCCATCAGGATCGGAAAGTTCCAGGGGATGATCAGGCCGATCACGCCCAGCGGCTCATGGTAGTGGTAAGCGACGGTCGAATCGTCCAGCTGCGAGATGCCTCCCTCCTGCGCCCGGATACACCCGGCGAAGTAGCGGAAGTGGTCGATGGCGAGCGGCAGGTCGGCGGCCATGGTCTCGCGGATCGGCTTGCCGTTGTCCCAGGTTTCGACCGTCGCCAGCAGTTCCAGATTCTCTTCCATGCGGTCAGCGATCCGGTTCAGCATCCGCGAGCGCTCGGCGGCCGAAGTGCGGCCCCAGGCTCGGCGCGCGGCATGCGCTGCGTCGAGCGCCAGATTCACGTCCTCGGCGGTTGACCGCGGGATGCGGCAGAGCACTTGGCCGGTTACGGGCGTCACGTTCTCAAAGTAAGCGCCGCCCGCGGGCGCAAGCCAGCGGCCTCCGATGTAGTTCTCATACTGGCTGCGGATTTGGATTGGAAAGCCATACGTTCCTGGTTGCAGAGCGGTGGTGGTCGCCATGGTGGAAGCCCTCGCCCGCGATTCTAGCGCCGGGCGCGAACGGCTGTCGCGCATGCTTGAATAGAAAATATGCCTTTGAACTGCGGAATCGTAGGTCTGCCGAATGTCGGCAAGAGCACCATCTTCAACGCGCTGACCTCGGCCAAGGCGCAGGCCGCCAACTATCCTTTTTGCACTATCGACCCCAATACCGGCGTCGTGTCCGTGCCCGACCCGCGGCTGGACCGCATCGCTTCGCTCATCAAGCCCAAGAGCCTGGTGCCGACTACGATGGAATTTATCGACATCGCTGGGCTGGTTGAGGGCGCTTCGAAGGGCGAGGGGCTGGGCAATCAGTTCCTGGGCCATATTCGCGCGACCGATGCCGTCGCGCATGTGGTGCGCTGTTTTGACGACCCCGAGGTGGTGCACGTCGCGGGCGCGGTCAACCCCCTGCATGACATCGAAATCATCAATACCGAGCTGCTCCTGGCCGACTTGGATTCGGTGGAAAAGCGAAAAGCACGGACCGAGCGCGCCGCCAAGGGTGGCGCGAACCCGCAAGCGAAGGCGGAGCTCCCGGTGCTTGAAAAGCTGTTCGCGGTACTGAGCGCGGGCAAGCCTGCCCGGACGGCGGAGCTCGCCGAGGACGAAAAGCTGATCGCGCGCGAGCTGTTCCTCATCACGATGAAGCCGCAGCTTTACGTGGCTAATGTAGACGAAGCAGGGCTCGCGGACGGCAACGCCTACACCGCACAGGTTGAAAAGCGCGCCGGAGACGAAGGCAGTCAGGTCGTCCGTATCTGTGGCGCGCTTGAAAGCGAAATTGCCCAGCTGGAGCCGGAAGAGCGAACGGAGTTCCTAGCCGACATGGGGCTGGCTGAACCGGGACTGAACCGGCTGATCCACTCGGCATACCGCTTGCTCGACCTGATTACCTATTTCACGGCCGGCGTCCAGGAGGTGCGGGCTTGGACCATTCGTCGCGGCACCAAGGCCCCGGGCGCGGCGGGGGTGATCCACTCGGATTTCGAGAAAGGGTTTATCAAGGCCGACTGCTATGCCTCCGACGACCTGTTCACGCTCGGGAGCGAGCAGGCTGTGAAAGAAAAGGGCCTGCTGCGGTCGGAAGGCAAGGAGTACATCGTCAAGGACGGCGACATCCTGTTCTTTAAGTTCAACGTGTGAGTGCATCTTAAGGTAAAGAGGTGACCAGATGGCAGAAGACCGAGCGGCCCACGCCGCCGAGCCCATCGGCTTCGGCGAGCACACCCGAGGTTTGTCGGGCGAGTACGCGCACGAGCAGGGCTGGGGACTGAACCAGGAAGAACGCACCAAGCTGCCCGAAGAGGAAGAAGCGCTCAAGGGCGGGACCGATTACGATTATGGCGCACGCGACTTCGGTGATACGGCGACGGATGTAAGCAGTGTCACGCCCTCGCCGGAAACGGAAAAGTTCATGGAAATGCAAAAGGAACGCGAAGGAGTCAGGGATGTCGAGTAAAGCAAACCAGGAAGCCATGCACGACGCGGATGCGCACAATCTGGCCTCGCAGCCCGGGGCGGTGCCACAAGCCGAGGAAGGCGGCCACGCGCACTCGCACGCCGCGCACCTACACACAACGGCCGAGGAAAAGAAGAAGCCCGCCGGGAACAATTACCAAAATGCCGCGCCCGGCGCGCTCCGGCAGCCCCCGGCGGAGATTTCTCGTGCGGGAAAGCAGCACCGGGACTGAACAACGGTTCTTTGCAGCAAGTTGTAGATGCGCATGCCCGACGCGCGGGCTTGTCCCGCGCCGGCATCGCGCCTATTCCAAAACTCGGCTCACCTGAAGGTGAAGTGCACGCGGGTCGGTTCGCGGAGTGGGTGGAGAGCGGGCGCTCCGGCGAGATGGACTGGGTGAAGCGCGCCGACGCCGAAGGGCGCTACCTGCGCTCGGCGATTGAACTGGCGGCACCTTGGGCGCGGTCGATCATCGTTTGCCTGGCAAGCTATGGCGGCGACGCCCCATTTTCAGTCGAACCGGCTCCGGCGCATGCAGGCTGGATCGCCCGCTATGCTTGGTCGGGCGCACCGGGGCTGGACGGCTCGCTTCGCCCCTCGGATTACCACAAGGTTTTACTCCGCAGACTTCGGGCGATGGAAGCCTCGCTCAAGGAAGAACTCGGCGAGTTCCGGTCGTGGGCGTATGTCGATACCGGACCGATCGTGGAGCGCGCCTACCCTGCCCTGGCCGGCATCGGCTGGACGGGCAAGAACTGCTGCACTTTGAACGAGGAGCTCGGGTCGTTCGTATTCCTGGGTATCATCCTCACCGATTTGGATCTCGCCCCGGAACAGCGGGCGCTTCTGGCCGAGGACCGCTGCGGGTCGTGCACGCGCTGCCTGGACGCTTGTCCAACGGACGCGCTCATCGCGCCTCGGCAGATGGACGCGAGCCGGTGCATCAGCTATCTCACGATTGAAAAGCGGGGCGCGGTCAACCCGGAGCTGCGCGCCGGGATGGGCCGGCAGGTTTTCGGTTGCGACATCTGCCAGGATGTATGCCCGTGGAACGGGCGAGCGCGTCGGCTCGGAAATCCAACACCTGATTCCGAGCTGCAAACCCGCCCGGATCTCGTCAACCCGGACCTCCATGCGCTTGCCCGGCTGACCCGGACGGAGTGGGAGGCGCGGTTCTTCGGTTCGCCCATCAAGCGCGCCCGGTATGAGGGGTTCCGGCGCAACCTGGCCATCGCCATGGGCAACAGCGGCGATCCTGCCTTCATACCTGCTCTGGCGAGTTGGTCGCGGGAGGACGACCCCGTGCTGCGCGAAGCAGCTGCGTGGGCGCTTGAAATGTTGTATACGGACTGACTTTGCACCGTTCCTTGTAAACTGAGAACTGCCGCACCTGCATTGTTTGGAGACTCCTTGGTCCGCCGCGCTTCCCGCACCGCCGCCGTGCTCGCGGCCTCGCTGCTCGTCATCCTTGCCGGCTGCCGGCACCAGCCGGAGGTGCCGGCAGCGCATCACGCGAGTAATACACTCCTGGAGCGCTCGCTGGTTCTCGATGCAGCGCGAGGCCGCATCGGTACGCTGCACTGGCCGGAGTTCCCCGACTATAGATCGGCGGTGGTGAACTTCTACGAGCAACGCAAGTGGAATCCAGCTTGGGTGGACGGGCCTGCCGCAACCGACCAGGCCATCGCGCTGACACAGCTTTTCGCCTTGAGCGCGGAAAAAGGATTGATTACGACGCATCGCTCTGGCCGGCGAGGCTTCGGAAGCTCGCAAACGCGAACGGCTACCAACTTGCGGAGTTTGACGCATCGATGACAGTGGCTGCGATGCGCTATGTGTCCGACCTACACGCAGGCCGCGTGAACCCGCAGCATTTTTCCTTCGGTATTGACATCGCGGCAAAAAAGTACGACCTGGCGCGATTCCTGGTGCAGGAGGTCGTTGCTTCGAGCGATGTACCCGCCGCGCTTGCGCCTGTCGAACCGGACACATCCGAGTACCGCCGCACGCTTGAAGCGCTGCGCCGCTACCAGGGTTTCGCGGAAGGAACCCGCGGGACCAAGCCGCTGCTCGCGCCCGGGAGCGCATTACCGCCGGGCGCGGTATATTCCGACGCGCATGCGCTGGGTGCTCGTTTGGCTCTGCTGGGGGACTTGCCGGAGGATACACCGGAGCAGCCCGGCTACACGCGTACCCTTTCCGACGCCGTCCGCCGCTTCCAGCGCCGGTGCAACCTGAACAACGACGGCCGGCTTTCGCCCGCGACCGTGGCCGCGCTCAATGTCCCAATAGTGGTGCGCGTACGGCAGCTGGAGGACACTTTGGAGCGTCTGCGCTGGCTCCCGCCTGAGTACGGCGAGGCTCCCCTGTCCGTCAACATTCCGGAGTTCACCCTGCGCGCCTTTGATGAACACCATGCGGAAGCGTGGGAGATGCGCGTGGTAGTCGGCAAGGCGGACGAGGAAGACCACCAAACCCCCATGCTGGTCCAAAAGATGCGCTACGTGGTATTCCGCCCGTTTTGGAATCTGACGCCGACCATTGTGAAGGCTGAGATTGTCCCGAAGGCCGAGGCTAACCGCGATTACATTTCTTCACGCAATTTTGAAGTGGTCGACCGGCGCGGGAAGCCGGTTGAGAACTGGACCGCGCAGGGCCTCTTCAAGGATATGTACATGGTGCGGGAAAAGCCCGGCGCAAGTAACTCGCTGGGCTTAGTCAAGTTCATGCTGCCGAATAAGCTGAACATCTACCTGCATTCCACGCCCGCGCTCCAGTACTTTCAGCGCACCCGACGCGATTTCTCGCACGGCTGCATCCGCCTGCAGGACCCGGAAAAGCTCGCGCAATGGGTGCTGCGCGACCTGCCCGGCTGGACGCCTGAAACCATCCACGACGCCATGGAAAGCGGGCCGGACAACCGGGCGATCGTGCTGAAGCACCCGATTCCGGTGCGGATCATATACGAGACCGCGCGGGTCGATGAGGACGGGACGGTGCACTTCTTTTCCGATATTTACGGCTACGACAAGGAAATGGAAGAGGTGCTGGCGGCTGGAGACCCATTCCCGATCAAGCCCCGTCCCAAACAACAGGCTGCGGATACGGAGTAGCTATCGCCAAGTCCACTTCCGCACCGGGCCCACATCCACATGCACGAACTTCGATCGCGGATAATACCCCACGCCGCCCGCGCCGAGCGACAGGGCGACCCGGTCGAGCTTGCGGGTGGACACGCCGGGCACTTTAATGTCGATGGCTCTACCTAAGGTGTGCTGCGAGTGCTCGGCCACACCGCCGCCTCCGGTCTCGCGCAGGTACTCATTGCTCCACTCGGTCCGGTAGCCGCACACGATGTCGATGATCCCATTCGGGCGGTGAAGTTTGTTCATAATCTGGTACAGCACATCAAACTCGTGCGGGTCGTAGTCGGCGGTATCGCCCGTACGGTGGTCGCGAAGGAAATGGTTGAGAATCTCGATCGCCGACGGCACATACTGGTTGCCCACGCGATACGTCACATCGACTGACTCACCCGTGTGGGTGTGAAACATACGAAGGTGGTATTGCTTGCGCGGGCTCGGAGCGAAATCGAGCGGCGCGGGCAGGGCGGCTCTAGGCAGCGGCGTAGGTTCCGGTTCATCGGCTGAACGTACCGGGCCGGAAGCTCGAGCCGATACAGCGCCCGTAAGCGCGCAGAACACGAGGGATAGAAGCAGCTTGGGCATGCGTAGGCCGCGGGACGGCAACCCCGCTCGGAATAGATTAACGCGGGGCACGTCCGAGCGGCACACGGCAACAGTACCGAAGTACCCGACCCGCAAACCGTCCTCAAATGCGGGCGAGCGCTCCTGCGGACCTCACCAAAGGCGGCCTGCACCCGCCCGCGGGGCACCAGAGGCGTCATTTGCGCGGGGGCCTCAGTGGTGGAATCATAAGCGGGCAGACTTAATTTGCCGTGGTGAGGGCCGGTGCCCTCCAGATTGAAAGGGAGTTCAATGAATCAGCAGATTTCAGACGCGTTGGTGTTTTTCGGCGCAACGGGCGATCTGGCCTACAAGCAGATCTTTCCGTCTCTCCAGCGCCTGGCCAAGCGCGGCAAGCTGAAGGGGCCGGTGATCGGCGTCGCCAAAGCCGGATGGACCCTGGACGACCTGAAAAAGCGCCTCCGCGACAGCTTGGAAAAGCACGGCGGCATCGACCCTGTAGGCTTTCCGATCCTGGAAGGCTGCCTCCGCTATGTGGATGGCGACTATAACGACGCAAGCACCTTCGCTGAAGTCCGCAAGCAGCTCGGCGATGCGCAGCACCCGCTCCATTACCTCGCGATCCCTCCGTCGCTTTTCGTGCGCGTGGTACAGCAGCTCAAGCAGTCCGGCTCGGCCGACGGCGCGCGTATCGTGGTCGAAAAACCATTCGGCCACAGCGTGGAAACCGCGGCAGCCTTGAATAGCGCAATTCACGATGTGTTTCCGGAAGAGTCCATTTTCCGCATCGACCACTACCTGGGTAAGAACGCGGTCCAGAACATCATTTTCTTTCGCTTCGCCAACTCCTTTCTGGAACCGATCTGGAACCGCCAGTATGTGGAAAGCGTGCAAATCACGATGGCCGAACAGTTCGGCATCCAAGGCCGCGGCGGCTTTTACGACGGTGTCGGCGCGATTCGCGACGTAGTGCAGAACCACCTCATGCAACTGGTAAGCAATATCGCGATGGAGCCGCCCCCGTGCCCGGACGTGGAAGCGCTGCGTGACGAGCGCGTGAAAGTGCTGAAAAGCATCAAGCCCTTGACCCGCAATGACGTCGTTTTAGGCCAGGTGGACGGCTACCTGGACGAGCCCGGTGTGCGGCCTGATTCAGGAGTCGAAACCTATGCGGCCATGCGCTTGACGATTAACTCCTGGCGCTGGCGCGATGTGCCCTTTTTCATTCGCACGGGCAAAAACCTGCATAAGACCGCGACTGAGATCGTCGCGAAGATGCGGCAAACTCCGGCTGTGTTCTCAGACCGGCTCACCCCGCAGAATTACGTCCGTTTCCGCCTCAGCCCCGAGCCGACCGTGGCGATCGGAGCCTCGGTGAAGGAAATGGGGGAAGCCTTGCGGGGGCGCATGGTCGAGCTCGCCACCATGCAGCAGGCGGGCCGCAACGACCTGCTGCCATACGAAGAGCTGCTGGAAGACGCGATGCGCGGCAACCCGGTGTGGTTCGCCCGCGAAGACTACGTGGAGGAAAGCTGGAACCTGCTCGACGGCGTGCTGAAAGACTTGCCTGGCGTATACAGCTACCAGCCGGGCTCGTGGGGCCCGGATGCGGCGAACGACCTGACCCGGACATTCGGAGGGTGGTGGAACCCGTCGTGAGCGATATCCAGGGACGTGAGCTGAATTAGTAGGAGGTATGATGGCGGACGAGAGCAGACCAAGTATCGACTATGCACAGCAATTGGCCGATATTGAACACTCCATAGCCGAAACGCGTAAATTCGGCGAGGAAACTCAAAAGCTGACCGCGGAACAGCGCAAGCTGAACGCAGAGCAGCAGAAACTGGCTGCGGAAGCGCTGAAATTTGAGCGGGAACGCTCCCTCGCTCCCCAGATTGTCATCGCGAGCGTACTCAGCTCTGCCCTAAGTGCCGCGCTGACTACCTTAATCGCCCATTTCATTTATTAATTCTCAACAGGCGCAATCGTTCCGGAGCTTACCCCACCCGCCAAACCGCCAAGGTCGCCGGGTAGCGGTCCCGCCCGCGATCCGGATCAATGACCAGCTTCAATCCGGCAACCGCGGGCAGGGTAAGCGTATACACCTCATCCTGCTCGGTTGAGCCCGCCGGGCTGAAGTTCCACTGCTGCCGCATCAGTTCGCGCTCTCCCCCGCCCGCATCGAGCGCGAATAATGCCCACTCCTGGGAACGTTCGTGCTCTAACTCTTCAAAGCGCAAACGAACTTTGCCAATGGTTTGCGGCGCGTCAAAGCGCACGGCAAGCACGGCACGGCCCGGCACCGCCGCCTGCCACCCCGCCGCGCTTCCAGGCACCAACGCGCCCTCAGCCGGGAATGCAGGTGCCTCGGAACTCACCTCCACCTGTGCCAACGCGTCCAGGTCCAACCATCCGCTTTCAGGCACGGCGGTACTGCCCACAACAGTTTTTCGCATGTTCCTTAGGATGCACAGACGCACCGTCATCCCGGTTCTGCCATGACCTCTGCTTGTTGCGCGCAGTGACGGCATTTCACCAATCCGCGAGCTGATCGTCCTAGGTCTCCGGGCAGCTGGGTAGTAGAGGGCGATCTGGCGGAGCGGTTGAACATCAGTGCTGCCCCGTGCGCGCCGCTGACCAAGGAAGACGCGGGTGAACTGTACAAGATCATCGAGCGTACCGAAGGCTTGGCCGGGCGACTGAGTGAGGTGATCGAAGTTTTCGGCGAGCTGGTAAGCGCCACGTCTATGGAAAGGCTACATAGTGATCCACTCCGCGCTTCACAGCTTCAGGAGCCGGGAAAGCGCAGGTCCAAAAGGTCCAGCTCGCGTTCCAGCTTGCGGTAGTTTTCACCGCCGACGCGGCCTTCCCGTTCCAGGCGCGACAATTCCTCGCGCTCGGCTTGGCGCAGACGGTGGGAAAGCACGATCCAGGCTGCCTGCCGTTGTTTGGAAGAGGGTTGAACGGCGCTGCCCTGCCCATCGCTGAGCGCATCGAGCCGCTGCCGGTATAAACCTTCCATCAGCGCCGCGGCGGCTTCCTGTTCCGCCTCGGAGCTGCCCCGCAGCCCTCCAAGCGTTTGGAGAGCTGCCGCGACCATCTGCCGCCGCGCCCAGCGTTCTTCTTCACGCGCTCGCGGCGAGGCGGACACCCCAAGTTTGCGGATCACCCACGGCAGTGTCAGTCCTTGCCCGGTGAGTGAAACCAAAATCGCCGCGAAGGCCAGGAACAGAATGCCCGCCCGGTGCGGGAAGGGCGCGCCGGTTTCCGTCGTGTCCGGCAGGGATAGGGCGGCGGCCAGCGTGAGGACGCCCCGCATACCCGCCCAGCCGATCACGAAGGTGCGGCGCGGGTCCAGCGGCTGCACGTCGCGGCGCAGCAGGCGTCTGCGGAATACGCGCAACACCCAACTGGCCGGGTAAATCCAGAGCAGGCGCAGGGCCAGCACCAGCACGGAGATGAAGCTCGCGCCCAGCAGCAGCGACGACCAATGGAGCGGGCGCATCCCGTCGAGCACGCGCGGCAACTGGAGACCGATGAGGACAAACACAATCCCGTTCAGCCCGAAATCGAGCGTATTCCACACCGCGCGGGACTCCAGCCGCGCTTCGGAGGTAAGCGCAAGCGAGCTCTTGCGCCCGACATACAAGCCGCAAGTAACGGTCGCGAGCACGCCCGAGCCATGCAGGCTTTCGCCGAGCAGGTACGACACATACGGTGCGAGGAGGCTGACCAGCGTTTGCAGCGCGGGGCTTTGCATGGGGCGTTGAAACATCGCGGCGGGTACGCCCACTGCGAAGCCCGCGCCCACGCCGCCCGCGATCAGCAGGAGGAGGTCGCGCGCGCCCTCGCCGAAGGTGGGCGCGGTATGCGCGACCGTCAACTGCACGCTGTACTGGAGCGCAAGGAGGCCGGCAGCATCATTGACCAGGCTTTCACCTTCGATCAGATCCATCAGCTCCTGCGGCAGCCCCACGCGACGGCCGATGGCGGACGCGGCGATAGCATCGGTCGCGGCCACGACTGCTCCCAGCACCGCGCCGGTTTCGAGGTCGAAGTCAGGCAGGACCAGATGGACGGCGACAGCCACCCCAAGCACCGTGATGCCGACCGCGCCGAAGGCGAGCGTGAGGATCGAGCCGAGATTGGCGCGGAACTCCCGCCAGGAGGTGCCGAGCGCCGCCGAGTAAAGCAACGGCGGCAGGACGACCAGGAAGATCAGCGTCGGGTTGAGCGCGATATCCGGAAAGATTGGAACGAGCGAAAGCGCGAGGCCGCCGAGCACCATCAGGATGGGATAGGGCAGCTTAAGCCGCTGCGCCGCCGCCCCGAGCAGCGCGGCAAAGCCCACCAGGAGCAAAAGGACCAGTTCAATGCGATGGATGTCGTGCGCTTGCATCTGCCTGTAACGGGATGCGCGGATGGTACGGAGGTCACAATTTCCACCGGCGTGCGGGCGAATCTCTGTCACAATCGGGGCGAGTGATGAGTCAAAGCCCCATGGAGCAAGCCTTGCAGATCGATGAGCACCCCCGACCCCAAATGCGGCGCGACCGCTGGGAGCTATTGAACGGCGAATGGGAGTTTTCTGATGGGCGCGACAGGGCGCCGTTCGGCAAGGTGGAGTGGAACCACCGCATTCTTGTTCCGTTCAGCCCGGAGACGGCGAAAAGTGGTATCGGCGACACGGGCTTCTACCAAGCCGTGTGGTACCGGCGTACATGGGAGCAAGCTCCGCTGGCCGAGGGCGAGCGGCTGTGGCTGCATTTCGAGGCGGTGGACTGGCGCGCGACCGTGTGGGTGAACGGGCAGGAGGTGGCGCTGCACGAGGGCGGCTACACGCCGTTCGGCGCGGACATCACCGAGGCGCTTGTCGGCGGACCGCTGCAAGAGGTGATGGTGCGGGCAGAAGACGACCCGGCGGACCTGGCGAAGCCGCGCGGCAAGCAGGATTGGAAGCTGGAGCCGCACTCGATCTGGTACCCGCGCACCACCGGCATCTGGCAGGCGGTTTGGCTGGAAACGGTGCCGGCGACGCGCATCGCGCACCTGCGCTGGTCTTGCAGCCTCAAGCGCTGGGAGCTCGGGTTGGAAGCGCTTCTGGTCAGCAATCAAGTCGAAGGTACGCCGCTACAGCTTGGGGTTCGCTTGAGCGTGGGCGAACAGGTGCTTGCGGAAGATACCTACCGGGTGATCGCGGGCGAGGTACACCGGCGCATTGCGCTCTCAGACCCCGGCGTCGATGACTACCGCAATGAATTCCTGTGGTCGCCAAGCGCGCCCACGCTGATCAACGCGGAGCTGGAGCTGCGCGACGGCGCGGGCCGCCTTTTGGATCAGGTTCACAGCTATACCGCGCTGCGCTCGGTCGCGGCGCAGGGCGACCGGTTCCTGTTGAACAACCGCCCGCTCCAACTTAGGCTTGTGCTCGATCAAGGCTACTGGCCGGAATCGGGGCTGACCGCTCCGGACGATGCGGCGTTGGTGCGTGATATTGAGCTGGTGAAGGCACTCGGGTTCAATGGCGTCCGCAAGCACCAAAAAATTGAGTCGGCACGCTTTCTCTACCATGCCGACCGCATGGGGCTGCTGGTTTGGGAAGAAATGCCGAGCGCCTACCGGTACACGACCAAGAGCATCAACCGGCTCACGCGCGAATGGCTCGAAGTGGTGCAGCGCGACCGGAGCCATCCGTGCATCATCGCCTGGGTGCCTTTTAATGAGAGCTGGGGTGTGCCCGACCTGCCCGACTCTCCGGCGCAGCGGCATTACGTGCAGGCGCTCTACCACTTGACGAAGGCGCTCGACCCGAGCCGGCCCGTCATCGGCAATGACGGTTGGGAAAGTGTCGCGACCGACATCCTGGGCATCCACGACTACGACGATACGCCGGAGCGCATCGGTGCGCGCTATCGCATCCACGATGTGGAAACGCGGCTGCTGCAGCGCGAGCGACCCGGCGGTCGCGTACTGAACCTGGGCCGCGAAACAGCGCCGGGCTGCCAGCCGATGATCCTGACCGAGTTCGGCGGCATCGCGTTGAGCGCGGATACGGAAGAAACCTGGGGCTATTCGCGGTCCGATTCCGCGGACCAATTCTTGGAGCGCTACCGGGCGCTGCTTGAAACAGTGCGTAAGCTGCCCACGCTCGCCGGGTTCTGCTACACACAGTTCACCGATACCTTCCAAGAAGCGAACGGCCTTCTCTACGTCGACCGCACTCCGAAAGCGCCGCTTGATGCCCTGGCCGAAGCCACCAGCGGCATGGTTCCCGACCAGGGGCGGCACATGGAAGCGATTTGGAAGGAACAGCTGATGCAAGCCGCCGGAGACTAGGCCACAAGCGCCGCATCCGGCATGTACTGGATGCGGCAGGGGCGCTTCCACCAGCCCGGCTCCGCGAGAGCCGGATGCGAAAGCCGCTCGCCACTCGCGCACTGGCGAATTATTTCAGCCAAGGCCGTCTCGCGCGGCGGCCCATCGCTGAGCGAGAACGCGCCGGGTTCGTAGTCACCGTTATCGCGGGTCACGAGCGCGCTCCAAAAATATGAGCCGAGCAGCGCCCAGAACGTCATCGCGAGGCACTCGCACTCCTGAGCACCGGCCCAAGCCTCAGCGGCCCAGCGGACCTGCTCCTCTACACAGTCGCCCAGGTGGACTTCTGTGACCGCGACGGGCAGCCCGTAACGTGCACGCGCTTCCCGGGCGATGGCACCAAAACCTTGCAGCCCTTCCGGACGCACACGCACGGCCTCAACATCGGCAAAGGATCCCTCAGCCGAGCGCATCGCACGCGGGTACGCGTGTGCGCGGTGATCAAGGAATCGATCGCTGGTTGCGTACCAGTTCACGCCGATCACATCCGGCGGGCACGGGTTGTCACGGAACCACAAAATCTCGTGCTCTTGGAGGCCGTTCGCGAGCAGGTATGGGTAGAGCGGATGCGCGCGGTCGACGCGGCCGCACAGCAAATCCCAGCCCAGCCAGCGACGCTCATTCAGGAAGTCGCGCGTGGCGGCGAGCTCGGGCGTGGACCATACCCGCCCTAGGTCGTCGGTTTGCACCAGCTTGGCATCGGCGCGCACCCGCCGGACGGCCCGCATGCTCAGAACGGTGGCACGCGTTTCGTTCAGGAGCGCCCGCAGGTACTGCCCATGGGTATGCCCGTGCGGGTGCCACAAACCGTACAGCCCAGCGAAGCGGGCCGTCGTGTTCGGTTCGTTCACCGGCGTGTAGGCATCGACCCACGGATGCCGCGCGGCTAAGTCGCCGGCATAGCTCGCCAGTCCTTCAGGAAAAGCAGGCGAAAGCAAGCCCGCCTGCGCGGGGCCGCTGCCATGGTGCACCAGCCCGACAATGGGCCGCATGCTCGCCGCCCGGACGGCATGGAGGTAGGCATCCGCCCACCGCCAGTCGCCCGTATGCCGCTCCCACAGCACCCCGCAGCGCAGGGCGCGGATGCCCAGCGCCGCGAACCGCTCGCAATCGGAGGCGAAGCGCCGGTCGTGCCCGGACAGCCGCATCTGGTCCCACCAGCGATCGCCGACCCGATTGCAGGTGTACTCCGGTCCGCCCCAAACCTCTGGAACCATGATTTACGCCACCCGGCCGTCGCTCTTGGCGGCGCGCTGCAAATCGTCGGGCAGGGAGAGCAGCTTTTTCTCCGCCTTGCCCGCGAGCTTGGTCGCCAATGCGAGCGCCTGCGCGACCACCTGGTCCATGTTGTAGTACTTGTAGGTCGCCAAGCGCCCGGCAAAGTGCACGAGCGGGAGCGCCTCGGCCATCGCCTTGTAGCGCGCGTACAGCTCGGCGTTTTGCTGTTGCGGCACCGGGTAGTAGGGGTCGCCCTCGGCGGTCGGGTACTCGTACACGATGCTCGTTTTCGCGTGCTCCTGCCCGGTCAGGTACTTGAATTCAGTAACGCGGGTATAGGCATGCTCGTTCGGGTAATTGACCACCGCGGCCGGTTGGAATCGCTCCTTGTTGTGCGTTTGGTGCTCGAAGCGCAGCGAACGGTAGGGCAGCTTGCCGTAGCAGTAGTTGAAATACTCGTCGACCGGCCCGGTGAAGATCAGCTCGCGGAAGCTCACCTCATCCTTGATCTCCGCGTAGTCCGTGTTGAGCATCACCGAGATCTTTGGGTGATCGAGCATGCGCTCAAACATGCGCGTGTAGCCATGGAGCGGCATGGCCTGGAACTGGTCGGTGAAGTAGCGGTCGTCCTTGTTGGAGCGGATGGGCACGCGCGCCGTGACGGCCGCATCGAGCTCCGACGGGTCCAGGTCCCACTGTTTGCGCGTGTAGTTGCGGAAAAACTTGGTGTACAGTTCGCGCCCGACCCGGCTGACGACCACATCCTCGGAGGTGCGGATCTCCTCGCGCGGCTCCGCGAGCTTGGCGAGAAAGCCCTCCACCTCGCCGCAGCTCAGGTTCATTCCATAGAGAGCATTCAGCGTGTCCACGTTGATCGGCATGGGCACAAGCTGGCCGTCGACGCTGGTTTTGACGCGGTGCTCATACGGGCGCCAGGCGGTAAAGCGCGACAGGTAGTCGAATACCTTGGCCGAGTTTGTATGAAAGATGTGCGGCCCGTAGCGGTGGACCAGAATGCCTTCGTCGTTGTAAAAATCGTATGCGTTTCCGGCGATATGCGGCCGGCGGTCCACCAACAGAATGCGTGCGTTCTTCTGCGAAGCAAGGCGCTCGGCAAGAACGCTTCCGGCGAAACCGGCACCGACAATCATGTAATCAAACATCGTTCAGGCTTCCGTTTCCCGCGACACGGCCTCCCGGACGCAGAAAATTACCTGTCTCGCCCGGAAGCCACGCACGAATCCAACTCATAATTTTTTGAGTTGGATGCCGGTACAAACCCGGAAGCCGTTCACTTGCAAGTCACCAGGTCAGTTTTTCTCGATAACAAGGAAATAGTCTTGCCCGTCTGCGTTGGTGAAGTCGTAACGCGCGACCTTATGGAAGCCCGCCGCTGTGACTTCTTTCACGACGACCGGTTCATTTAAACCGTGATCGGCCCCGTTGCCGTTACGGTCGATAATGCCGAACCTAGCGTGGGAGCGCATCGCGGGCTTCAGGTTGCGGAGAAACACATCAGTGTGAGCGATCTCGTGGTAGACCTTCAACATCAGCACAGCATCCAGGCTATCGGCGGGCAGCTTCGGATCATCCGGCGTACCCAGGATGGTGCGGATATCGTGCATCTGGTCCTTGGCGGTGCGATCGGTGATGGTCTTGATGGCGGCAGGGTTGATGTCCTCCGCGTAAACCGTGCCGTTCGGGGCGACGCGGACCGACGCGCGCACGGTGAACCAGCCCGAGCCCGCACCGATATCGGCGACCGTGGACCCGGGATGCAGGCCGAGCGCGTCCATAACCCGGCCGGGCTGCAGCTTTTGGTCGCGGTCCTTGTACTCAAAGATTGAGAGGTCACCCTTATACGGGTCGCTGGTGGGGTGCTGCGGTGCCGCAGTTTGCTGGGGCGCAAGCAAGAGCAGGGCTGCGGTCAGGCGGGCGAAAAACATGTCCATAGCATGCACCCTTCCCGGCGCTTCTGTCTAAATCGAAAGTGGTTACGGGCCCTCAAAGGAGCAGCGGTTGGTCAAAATGGTTTTCCCGCCTAGGGCCGCGAGCGCGCACACCGGACCGAACCGCGCGAGGTCGGCCCGGCGGCGCGGATCGGGGGTGAGCAGAAAAAGCCGTTGCGCGCCGGGCCAGAGCGTGTGGAGCTCGTCGCCGGTTACAAAGATGTCGGGCGTGTCCGGCCAGTGGCTGCCGTACCACAAGCCGTTCACGCGGCCGTCCACGACCGCGATGGGCCGGGCCAGGTAGAAGTTCAAACCGGAGCCGAGCGTATACTCGCCGTCAATCAGGACGCGGTCCTCGGGAGCCGCGACCTGCCGGATGGTGAGGGCAAGCTCGCGCGAGCCGATGATGGGGTAAAAGCGCGCGAGCCCGGCATGCACGCACAGCAATACGCCCACACCCGCGCCCGCCAGGGTGAGGTTGGCCGCGAACTGCCAACCCCGCGCGCGCAAGAGGTGGCTCCCCGGCCCAGCGGCCAGCATCAGGAAGCACAGCGCCGCGAGCGGGCCGCGAAAGTACCCCATGGCGGGCCCTGTAAGGTCGCCCGCGTGGCCCAGCGATAGGGTATACATCTCAGGGTGCGCGTGGAGCAGCGTGGTGAGGTCCGCGACCGCGGGTGGAGCGGGCGCTGTCGCCGCGAACCAACCGGCGACGCCGGCTAGGAGAACCGCAAAGGGAAGCAGGAGCCATCGGCTCCAGAACAGGACGGAGCGGACGGCGAGCGGCTCGCCGTCGTCCGCGCGCGCCAGCCAGCCGCCCGCAAGCAGTGCAAAGGCAGGCAGGGCGGGCAGCGAGTAATACTCCTGCCGGGAGCCGCGCGAAAAAAAGCCGAGCACCAGGGCAATCCCGCGCAGGAGCAGGAGATTGGGCTGATGGCTGCCCTCGCGCAGCTCGCGAACAGCGGCTCTACATGCGCCGGGCAGAAAAGCGGCCCAGGGCGCGAGCCAAAGCACGGCCAGCGCAAGAAAAAGCAGGAAGGGCGTTTGGCCATAGTCGTGCGGAATACGTTTGCCGACGAAACGGAGGAAGTGTTCGTTGACGACGTAGAACCAGAACCAACCCCGCGCCCCCGGCATTTGCGGCAAAGCGGGATTGCGGAGGGCGGCAAGAATGTGCCACGGCGCGGCAAGGAGCAGAAACACACCCGCGCTTGAAACAAGAGGCAGGCGTCGAAGCCGCTGCAAGCCCCTTGTCGCAAGCAGATGGGCAAACACAAGCCCAAGCGGAAACACGAGCCCAATGAGCCCCTTAGTGAGCACGTTGAGAGCAAGCACGGCGGCAAACGCCCACGAAGTCCAGCGCAGGGCGGCGCGATCGACCACGGGTTCGTCAAGCAGGGCCAGAGCGCGCAGATACAGGTGCGCGGCCAAGGTCATCCATAACGCCAGCAGCATGTCGGGGATAGAAAAGCGCGTCCACAGGTACGGCCCGAGCGCGGTCACTGTGATGAGCGCGGAGACGTAGCCGGCCTTTGCGCCCCAAAGCCGCGCTCCCAACGCGTACCCCGCGGCAAAAGGCGCCAAAGTCAGCAGAGCCAGCGGCAGGCGGGCGGCCCAGTCGTGCACGCCGAAGATGCGCATGGACCCGGTCATGAGCCAGAAAAGCAGGGGCGGCTTATCGAAAAAGCGCACGCCGTCGACATACGGCGTCACCCAATCGTGGCGCGTGAGCGTTTCGCGCGCGGCTTCGGCGTACACCGAGTCCACATCGTCCAGCAAGCCCGGCGAAAAGATGCCGCCCAGCTCAAGCAGCAGCCAAGCGGCAAAGATGACGAGCGCCACGAGGAGGCGGCGGTCGATGGGAACCACCCTCGTGGAAAGGTGCGCGGCGGCCGGCGGCCGCAGTAGGGTTTGCTCGCTCAAGCAGGTCTTAGCATGACAGACGTTTTGCCCACGTGTCTGCCGCTCAACTGACTCTTGAAGCTACCGTCCCACGGTTTTGTCCAGATCAAGATTCAGTTCGAGCACATGCACACGCGGCTCACCCAGCAGCCCGAACTGCCGACCCTCGGTATGACGCGCGATGAGCGCTTCCACCGCGGACTGGCTCATGCGGCGCTCGCGGGCGATCCGGGGTGCTTGGTAGAGGGCGGCAGCCGGGGTGATGTCGGGGTCAAGCCCGGAGGCGGACGCGGTCACCAAGTCGACCGGCACGGGCGCGCCGGTCTCTTCGGCTTTCACGCTCGCCGCGACCCGGTCGATGAGAGCCTTATTCGTGGGGCCGTAATTCGAGCCTGAAGAGTTCGCGGCATCATAGCCCGTGCCTGCGGCGGAAGGTCGAGAGTGGAAGTATCCCGGCCCGGTAAACGGCTGGCCGATGAGCCTGGACCCGACGACCTGCCCGTTGCGGGTGATGAGTTGGCCGTCGGCTTTGCCGCGCATGGTGAGCTGCGCGATGGCGGTAATGGCCAGCGGGTACCCGAGGCCGAGCAGCACCGTGGTGACGAGGGTATACAGGATGGCAGTGCGTAGATGCTTCATGATTTTCCTTAGGCGAGGTGCAGGGCGACGAGCGCGAGGTCGAGCAGTTTGATCCCAATAAAGGGAACGATGACGCCGCCGAGGCCGTAGATGAGCAGGTTGCGCTGGAGAAGCGCCGCTGCTGAAACAGGCCGGTACTTGACCCCGCGCAGGGCCAGCGGGATAAGCGCGACGATGACGAGCGCGTTGAAGATCACGGCCGAAAGCACGGCGGATTGGGCGTTATGCAGCCGCATGATGTTCAGCGATTCGAGCACCGGGAATACCCCGGCGAACATAGCCGGGATGATCGCGAAATACTTGGCTACGTCGTTGGAGATCGAGAAAGTGGTGAGCGCGCCGCGGGTCATCAAGAGCTGCTTGCCGATGCCGACAATCTCGATCAGCTTGGTCGGGTTCGAATCCAAATCGACCATGTTGCCGGCCTCCTTCGCGGCTTGCGTACCGGAGTTCATCGCGACCCCGACGTCGGCCTGCGCGAGAGCCGGAGCATCGTTGGTGCCGTCTCCGGTCATCGCGACCAGCTTGCCCTCGGCCTGCTCGCGCTTGATCAGGTCCATTTTGTCCTTGGGCTTGGCTTCGGCGAGGAAGTCGTCAACCCCAGCTTCGCGCGCGATCGCGGCGGCGGTGAGCGGGTTGTCGCCCGTGATCATGACGGTGCGGATGCCCATGGCGCGCAGCTGATCGAAGCGTTCGCGCATGCCCCCTTTCACCACGTCCTTGAGGTAAATCACGCCCAGCGCTTTGCCATTTTCGGCCACCACCAGCGGTGTGCCGCCCTTGCGCGCAACTTCCTCGACCGTGCCGCGCACGGCGGAGGGCATCTTGCCGCCGTGCTCCTCAAGAAACTGCGCGACCGCGTCCGTCGCCCCCTTGCGGATCGAGCGCCCATCCACCTCGATGCCGCTCATACGGGTTTGCGCGGAAAACGGGACGAACTCGGCGTTGAGTTGGGCCAGTTCCCTGCCCCGCAGCCCGTGCTTTTCCTTGGCAAGCACCACGATGGAGCGGCCTTCCGGCGTTTCGTCCGGGAGCGAGGAAAGCTGCGCGGCGTCGGCAAGCTGCTCTGCCGTGATGCCTGGGGCGGGCAGGAACTCCGCCGCCTGCCGGTTGCCCAGCGTGATGGTGCCGGTTTTGTCGAGCAGCAGGGTATTCACGTCGCCCGCGGCCTCGACCGCGCGGCCTGAAGTGGCGAGCACATTGTGCTGCACCAGCCGGTCCATGCCGGCAATGCCGATGGCGGAAAGCAGGCCGCCGATGGTGGTCGGGATGAGGCAAACCAGCAGCGAGACCAGAATGAACACCGTTTGCGGCGCGCCGGAGTACACGCCGAACGGCTGTAGCGTAACGACGGCGAGCAGGAAGATGATCGTGAGGCCGGCCAGGAGAATGTTGAGCGCGATGGGGTTAGGCGTCTTCTGCCGCGACGCGCCCTAGTCCAGCGCGATCATGCGGTCGAGGCAGCTTTCACCGGGGATCGACGTGATGCCGACAGTCAGCACATCGGACA
>CAXTUV010000006.1:0-8481 GCA_964247445.1 uncultured Acidobacteriaceae bacterium
GTCGCGGGCGCGCCCGGCGCGGCGGCCGGGCGGTACACGACCGCCGCCATGCTGCGCATGGAGCAGGAAACGGTTGCGCGCATGCGGGACGGGAACCATGCCGCGGCCAGGCTCGCCCCGCTGGCCGGAGAGCAGACCCGGGCAGGGGTGATCGAGCGCCATCCGCGGCTGAACGAAGCGCAGCGCGGGGCCGCCGAGCAGGTGCTCGCGAGCCGGGAGCGGATCGTCGGGCTGGACGGGGTGGCCGGGGCAGGCAAGACCACGACGCTTGCGGTAATCCGGGAGGGAGCGGAAGCTTCGGGCTACAAGGTCGAAGGCTTCGCGCCGACCAGCCGCGCGGCCAAGCAGCTGGCCGGGGCGGGCATCGAGACCTCCACGCTCCAGATGCACCTGGCGCGCGGACGGCAGGCGGACGCGGGCGACCGGCGGTTCTATGTGCTCGACGAGAGCTCGCTTGCCTCAACCAAGCAGATGCACGAGTTTCTGAGCCGCCTTCACGAGCGGGACCGCGTGCTGCTGGTCGGGGACACGCGCCAGCATGAGGCGGTTGAGGCCGGGCGGCCGTTCGCGCAGCTGCAGGAAGCCGGGATGCGGACAGCCAAGCTGGACGCGATCGTGCGCCAGCGCGACCCGGAGCTGAAGCAGGTGGTCGAGCAGCTCGCGCGGGGCTACGTCGGGGAAGCCGTCCAAGGGCTGGAACGGCAAGGCCGGGTGCATGAGGTGCGGGACGCAGGGGAGCGCATCGCGGCGATCGCCCGGGAATACGCGCGCGCACCGGAGGGAACGCTGGTGATTTCGCCCGACAACCGCTCGCGCGGGGAGATCAACACCCGCATCCGTGCCGAGCTACAAGCTCGGGGCATGGTCGGCGGGGAAGAGCACCGGACGCAGGTGCTCGCGCCCCGGCAGGACCTGACCGGCGCGGACCGCGGCTGGGCGGCGCGGTACCAGGTGAACGACGTGCTGCTTTATGCCCGCAGCTCGAAGGAGACCGGGATCGGCAAGGGCGAGTACGCGCGCGTGAAAGCGGTGGACGCGGCCCGGAACCTCCTCACCGTAGCGCGGATCGACGGCGCGGGCCGGACCGAGGAGCGCACCTACGACCCGCGCCGGCAGCAGGGCGTATCCATCTACCGGGAGCAGGAAAAGGCGTTCGCGGCGGGCGACCGCATCCAGTTCACCGCGCCCGCCCCGGAGCTGAAAGTCGCGAACCGGGAGCTCGGCACGGTCGAGGGTATCGGCCGGGACGGCTCGCTGGCGCTGAAGCTCGACAGCGGCCACAAGCTCACCATTGATCCCAGGGAGCACCCGCACCTGGACCACGGTTACGCCGTGACCAGCCACTCGGCCCAGGGCCAGACCGCGGAGCGGGTGCTGATCCACGTAGACACGGAGCTCGCGGCCAGGGATCTCTTGAATAACCGCCTAGCCTACGTCGCGGTCTCGCGCGGGGCGCGCGACGCGCAGGTGTTCACGAGCGACCGCGCGCGGCTGCCCAGAGCCTTAAGCCGTGATGTATGGCGCGAAAGCGCGCATGTGCCCGAGGTCCGACCGGAGCCGGCCGCGCAGGCGGTGAAACCGTTGGAGCGGCAGTACACCGCGGCCGAGCAGGCCCGGCACTGGGAGCCGATCCGGGAAGCGCTCACGGCCGAAGAGGCCGCGCAGTTCCGCTGGCTTGCGGAAACCGGCGCGATCCAGAGCTACCAACACAGCCAAACCGGGCGCAACCTCCACATCAATGGCGAAGGCCAGTTTTACAGCCAGGACATGCGCGAAATCAGCACCAAGGAGGCACTGGACCATGCCATGCCGCCCGGCCGAGCGCAGTCGTATTCGCAGAACGAGCCGGAGCGGCATGTTGAAGAGCATGGGTATGGGCTGGGTCTCTGACGTAAATCATGAGCAAGGTCAAGAATCGCGATTGCTTAGGGCTTAAAGCCAGAAAGCTCCATTTGACCTCTATGGCGGACGCGGGAGTGAAGTAAATAAGGCGGGAGCAGGAGACCGCAAAGCTGGAAGCACAATCGGGTTTGTCTGATTGTGCGAAGGTCCCGTCATGCGATACTCGCGTGCAATGCTGACGCAGGAGTATTATCACACTCTGATTTTTATACCTACACCGCTGTGTTCGCTTCAGCACAGCTTTATCTGGGAAAGCAGGCACTATGCCGGCTCCTCTCCATGTTGCTCAGTACGTGCGTATGTCGACGGAGCACCAGCAGTATTCGGCTGAGAATCAGGCTCAAGCGATCTCGGAGTACGCCTGTGCGAACAGGATGGAGATCGTCGAGACCTACGCCGACCATGGAAAGAGTGGCTTGAACCTGGCAGGTCGCCAAGGCCTGCAAAGACTCCTGCAGAATGTACAGCGAGGCAGTCCGGGGTTTGAGGCATTGTTGGTCTACGACGTAAGCCGCTGGGGCAGGTTCCAGGATGCCGACGAGAGCGCGTATTACGAGTACGTTTTGAAGCAGGCCGGAATCAAGATCCACTATTGCGCGGAGCAGTTTCAGAACGACGGCACCATGCCGTCCGCTCTTATTAAGACCCTCAAACGAACCATGGCCGCCGAATACAGCCGGGAGCTCTCCGTAAAAGTATTTGCGGGCCAGTGCCGGCTCATTGAGCTTGGTTTTCGGCAGGGCGGTCCTGCTGGATTTGGGCTGCGGCGTCATCTGGTGGACCAGGCAAGAAATTTTAAACAGGTCCTCGAAGACGGCGAAAGGAAGAGTTTACAAACGGACCGCGTCATTCTCGCGGCAGGTCCGATCCAGGAAGTAGAGATCGTCAGGCGTATATTCCAGTACTTTACCGAAACTGGTGCGTCGGAACGGGAGATTGCGGAGGGGCTGAACAGGGAGGGAGTTCTAAGCGACCAAGGCCGCCCATGGACGAGGGCGGCAATTCATCAGATTCTGACAAATCCCAAGTACGTCAGCTGCTCCTCCGAGGTCGCTCCTCGGCCCTCATCCGGGGCGCTCAGGACCGCGATCGCTGTTTCTGGGCTCATTCCCGCAATGTAGCACGATAACAGGCATTATCGGGCGCAATCCCCCACCCGCCGGAGAAGGGTTTCCGGCAGCCATGCCGGAAATGAGGTAGGCTCGAAATCGGCGGTTTCGGGAGTTCGCAGGCATGGCTAAGACCGCCCGCCCGCTGGCTTGGCGGGCATGGTCGAAAACAGTGTGCTCGTTTAAGGCGGCACACAGCTCCCGGCCCAGGGTGCGGTTAGCTGGCCCGGTCAGGCAGTTGAAAAAGCGGAACATGCTGGCAAGTGAAAGCTTGCCGGCATGTTCCGGCCGTTCTACAAGCCGCACTCCCGGCTGAGGATCGCTTCCGTGTCCGCCAGCAGCGTGGGTATGGGGTCGTAGCTGGTGCAGAGCAGCCGCAAGATGCCGTTGGTCGTCGCCGCGCCCAGCATCTGGCCTTCCCGTATGCCGATCGACACTCCGGGGCCCCAAACAGCCTCCAGGCTCAGGTGAGCCGAAACCGGTTCGATGTCAAGCCTACCCAAGTTTGTGAGCATGGCGGCAGGTTTGCCGGACTGCCCGACAAGCGCTTGGGCGTTCACGGGTGTCAGCGCAAACGCCGCGCTCTTATTTACCTCGCCCAGAAAGGCGAGCATGCCGGCTTGGAGCCGCTGCCCGGCAAGGCCGTCCTTCACGGCACGCGCGCGGTCCCAAAAGGCGGTGCCTTGCCATCTGATTTGGTGATCGGTCGGAACGAAGTAGGTTGCGCAAGCTTTGCCGGCGCGGGCGGCTTTTCTGGTATCCACCGCGACATTCAACATAGAAGTTTCCGATGTTTCCCGGCGCGCCGCCCGCACCGCTTCAAGCGCCACGACGCCGAGGGCTGCCGTGACGCTCGCGTTTTCATGGCGGGCGCGCTCGGTGAAAGCCGCTGTCCGCTCGGCCGAAACTTCGCTGAACTGCACGTGGGGAGGTGTTGCCTGGTCATCGGGGAACAGGTCAGTGCCCGCCAAAGCCGCGCCTATCTCCGCCGGAAGGGGAGCTTTCATCAGCGGCCTTTCCAATCCGAAACTTTCTTCTTGGGAAGGAAGAAAGCTCAGCGGCTCCAACGCCTGCCCCGCGGCGGCGCGCACCCAGCCAGTCAAGGCATGGACGCCGGACAAGCCGTCGGCGGCGGAGTGCTGAAACGCAAGAAGCAGCACGACGCGGTCCGGCGCATGCAGAAGCGTGGCTCGGACCATGGGAGCCGTCGATGCATCCAGCCGGGAGCCCATTTCGCGCACCATCTCCTGCTGCCAACGCTCGGTGCCGTCCACCACGCGCAGCGGGATCGGCTTCGCCGCGCCGGTCCAAAAGCAAGGTACGCCCGCCGAGTTTTCCGCAATGAACGCGCGGAAAGCAGGCTGCTGGTCCTGCAAGGCATCGAGCGCATGCCGCCACTGCTCCACCGTGGTTTCACCCTCGACATGAGCCGCCAGCGTGAAATGCTTGGGAACGCCGATGCGGTCGAGCAGCCAGTAAACTTCCTCGAAAGCACCGAGCGGGCGCACAAGGGCGGTGTTTCTCCCGTGATTCAGGTCCATGTGCGTACGATGCCCGGGCTCAGACCCCGAAGGCTGAAGCCCTTGCCCTAGTGGGTGAAGAAGGATCCATTCTCACCGGCCAGGAACACCGCGGAACGGAGGACGGAAGCCAGGGTTTCCGGCAGCCGTGCCGGAAACGGGGTAGGCTCGAAAAAGCGGTTTCCAAAGGGTTCAAAAGAGGTTTCAAGCATGGGCAGACCGGTCGCGTAGCTCGGCGAGCTTTTCCAGCTCCGCGCCGAGGTCAAGCGCTCGCGCGTCGGAACCTGGGCCCGCAAGGATGTGGAGCGGCTGTTCGGGTCGGCCGCGTCCAGGCCCAAGCGCTCATGAAAGCCGTCGGCGGGTCCAATCCGTCGCAAGGGCGCACTTCGTCGAGCGCGCATCGCTGCTCGCCTTGCTGGACGAGCTCGATGAGAGCCCCGAGCCCGAGCGGCTCCTCCGGGACCGCATCCTGGGGGCCGAGCCGGCGCCGAGACCCCGCAGTTTGCGCGTTTCCCTGTCTCCAGAGCTGCGCACCGCCATGCTCCCCGACCTGCCCCCGCGCGTCCGGCTCTCCCCGGGTAGGAGTCCTTAACGCGCTCTCACGTCATCCACAGCCGATATGCCAGGCCGTAGCCTTACAGCCAGGAAGGAGGTATTGTTGCTTCTTAGTAACGAGTTCAGAACGGATTACTTTCTTGGTTCACTGATGAACTGCGGATCTTGTAGCCACGCATTACACTATGTACGATACCGATCGCCACTCTACCTTTTAAGGCAAAACCGCCTACGTCCGTTTATGTCCTTGAAAATATACTAGACTAAACCTCTTGACACAAGAGATGCTCTGACTTCATTGCCCTTGCTCATACTATACAATTTGGAGTATCTGTCTTCCATGAGTAGCATTGGCGAGCGGCTTCTGACAATACGAACGAGATGGGGCCTTTCGCTTAACGAAGTAACTACTCGCAGTGCAAAGCTAGCTGAATTATGGGGGAGTAAGTCTTACAAAATTTCTGGCAGTTGGCTCGCTCGACTTGAACGAGGGGAGCATGAGATGACCGTGCCAAAGCTGGTCACACTTGCCGCGATTTACAGTGAGCCTCCTGAGCAGTTACTTCGTAAGCTTCATCCCAATCTCGATCAATTGTCACAGCCCCAGCACCCTGGTCCTAATATGACCATTCTTATAACTGGCGGACAGCTTGGCATTGATGCCCGACAGGCAATCCCTGATGGTTTTGATACTGATCCTGTTCCCACCGACACCATGCTCCTTTCTGTTAATGAAAGTATGATTTCAGGGCGGTATCGTAGAGCTATCATTGGCCTGAAGGATCTTTCCTTGTCTCCTGTTGTCCGGCCTGGCTCAATTGTCAGTATTGACACATCGCAGCGAGCTATTGCTGGCCGCAGTCAATGGAATCATGAATATGACCGGCCTATCTACCTTTTGTTAACTCGTGCTGGATACGTATGTGGCTGGTGCGAACTAGACGAAAACGGGCTTTGGTTAATGCTGGTAACACATGCACTTTCAAAGCAGCCTTTTCAGCGTTGGCGTTATAGGAAGGAAGTTGAGGTTGTAGGCCGAGTGGTTGCAATAGCTATGCGGCTTACTGCTTAGCTATCCAGGGGTGTCTAGAAGGCCTGCTGGATTTCAGAAAGCATCGAGCTTGGCCCGGACTTATAGAGGTGTAGAACTTGTTGCGTCATAAGATAGTATAAGGAAATAGCTTGCTGTGCATAGTTCGCAAACCAGCCCTCAAGCTTTCCCGCCCGCTCCGCACTGCGTAAATGATTAATATGCCACTCAATCTGTCTAGCTTTGGTGCGCAAGTCTTCAGCAATGTGGGCGGCATCAGGGTGCCATCTGTAGACGTAAGAAGCAATTTCAAGTAACACTCGGCTATTTTGCTCAATGATCTCCAGACCCTCAAGCCCCCCGATAAGATTCCAGATTTCCTCGGCCTTTAGCGCTCTTGCATTAGTATCTGTGCGTGGCTCTCCGTTCTCATCAATCGTATCTCGTGCAATCTTCTCAATGCTGGCACTGTTTACCTCTCTTAGCTGAGTTAATAAGGTTTTCCATGAGAGTTGAAGTGCTTGACGCGACCGATATAGGCCGTAACCCAGGAGAGTCCCAGCTCCAAATACAAAGACAATGATAATGAACAAGAATAGTTCCAGATGGACGTTCATAACAAATCTCTCTCCCTTATAGAAGATATGATATTTTCTGCTCGCTTTTGAACACCTGCAAGATCTGAACGTACCTGTTCGGTTGATTCTTGAGGCATTGGAGTATCTTTCCAAAGAGTTCCAAGCCAGTACGCTAGGCATAGGAGATAGACTATGATACGGGCGCGGGACAAATAAATGTAGATAGCATTTCCCTGCCTTAAACCAAAATAGGTGTGGGCGGCCTCGATTAAGACATCACTTAATGAATACACGCCAAATCCCTCACAAATTTGGGCTACATGCGTTTTCAACGGAAAGCCATTCCTAACTGATAACCAGACCATACCTGCAAAAAGCCCACTTATCAGAACCGAACTAGAAACACTGCCCTTCATGATTATGCGCTGCATCAATAACGGTGTTTTGGGAGGAGTAGCTAAATGTACTGAAATTATAGCAAGCAAGGTACTTCCTGCGGTCCAGTACAGTAGCTGTTTTCTTACGTCCGTCGGAATACGGCCTGCTAATTGAAAGATGCGCAGGCAAATCTCAATGGCAATACCGAGTTGCAAGAGAACATCAATGATGGCAGCAAATGACCAATACGCGTAAAAATATGCGGCTTGCGACCCGTATTGACGAACTAAAAACAAGGCAATGGTTCTAAAGATTGCCGCAGCAATGAATGTGGAGAAAACTGGAAACATACGCACACGATTGCGTACCACCAAGAGACTCAGCAGAGCGACGTGGCCGCAGAAGCTCACAACCCAAAGCAGGAGATCTATGCCTGTCAGTCGCATTCAATCTCCTGCCTGAGTCGCTATACGATGTTCAGTCCGACAGCCATCCTATATGAAGAGAAGCAGAAAGTGAACAATATCAACAATGTGCGGAGAAATGGGCTCTGGGTCTCCTCCTGTGACTCCGTAGTTGGTTGGCGTTGTCGGTGAGGCGGAAGATGAAGCCTGAGCCTGAAGTGTAGGGCTCATTAGCGTAAATAACGTAAAAGCGAACGCTAATGTACAAGCAGTTTTTCTTAACATCTAAGTCTCCTCTTGAGCGCGTATCTGCGCTGTGCGGAGATTAAGAAGTTATATGCATTGTCACGATAGATTTATGACAAGGTTGACGTATACGCAAGAAATAACCTTCTGTTCTACGTAGGCAAACACAAGACTTTCGACCAAAAAGCGATGATAGTGGCTAAAAAGCAAGGGCGATCTCCGGCTCTTGGGAATCAGCACCAGCGAGAAAAAGACAGCACAAAGCCTGTTTGCACTGAGTAGGGCCACATCTGCGCGATTGGAGAATGCATAGCTGAGCTGATATAAGGTGCTTAGGCCAGGGTGATCTATCCCCAGAAATCTCTAGCAGTCGGAACTGGAAAGTCCTCTCGTCCTGTGAACGGGAGGAGGGAAGCATGAAGAAGAGCCGGTACAGCGAAGAGCAGATCATTGGGATCCAGAAGCAGAGCGAAGCTGTGCCGTGAGCATGGGATCAGCTCGGCGACGTTCCATAGCTGGAAGCAGACGTACGGCGGCATGGACGTGAGCGAGGAGCAATGCTGAAGGCTATGGAAAACGAGAACCGCCGATTGAAGCTGCTGATGGCGGAGTTGAGCCTGCATGGAAAATCGCTGAAAGCCCGTGATCCGAAAACGGGTGGAGCTTGCCGGGCTAAGGAAAGAGGTAGCGTATGTCTGTAAAGCCGTTTCCGGCAAATGTAGTGTTGGGGGGGGGGGGGGGGGCGGCATTGGCCGGCAC